>JAAXGS010000141.1:0-3264 GCA_012271225.1 Dehalococcoidia bacterium
GTCCTTGTCGAACTGATCGAAGAAGCCCTCCGGCCAGATATCGATGTTGCCGGCCGTGTCGAGCGTCGGACTGTGCACCTGGGCGCCCTCGTCAGAGCGCGGTTTGAAGAAGTGAATCAGGACCTGTTCCGGCGTGAGACGTCCAATCTTCACGGCACGGCGTATTCCGTTCAGAACGTGATCGCTATGCGTCTCCACAATGACCTGGACACCGGCACGCGCCACATCGGCGAGGAACTGACCCATCAACGCCTGACCGGCCGGGTGCAGGTGTACTTCCGGGTTCTCCACTAGCATGACGCCGCCCTCCCTCTCCGACAGGGCCGCGACCACGATTGGCAGGATCTGTGTCAAGCCGAAACCAGTGTGTATCGGACGGTGAAATCCCGTTTCATCGGAAGTCCGCAGCCCCAAGGTCACTGCGTTTGTTTGCGGCACCTGCTGAAGGTCCACTCCGCAACCGGGAAAGAGCGTGCGCATACGCGCCTCCACTTGTCGTAGCCGCGTACGCGGTGCTCCCGGCAGCGCCAGCGTCGGCAGCACTGGTTCGTCTCGCCCCCAATGCAACACACTGATCGCGTGTTCTCCTCTCGCCCCGACCAGATCTGCTTCGTAAGGATCCTCAAGCGAGTACGCTTCCTGAGGACCCACACGCTCTGCGGTAATGTACGTGAGCCCGCGAAGGCGACCCGCCAACGGCATGACACTTCCATCCGTATTCGGCGGCATCAGATGCCGCAATGTCGACGGATGCTCGGTCGAGTGACCATCGACCGAAACAAGGGTCACCCGCATGGACATCTCCCGCCGGCCCCCGTCGAACGCCCAGCGGCATTGCCCTTCACTCGTTACCACACCGATCTCGATCCCGGTTCGTCCATGCACTTCGTCGACGACATCCACGACTGTGCCGAGACCCACACCGGACCCATTGAGCGCCAGCCGCGTCGACCATTCGTGGTCGCGCATCGTCTGGTGCAGCAGCACGAGCGCCTCCCCCGAGCCTGCGGGCGCCCCGCCCGGGGCGGGGCCGGGCACCTCGCGGTAGTGGAGCTGGCCGAGCGAGGTCGGGGCGTAGCCGCGGCGCGGGGCTCGGGGCGCTCGGGCGCTCACGGCCGGGCTACGGGATGAGCAGGACGCGCCCGAGGGCGCGGCGGCTCTCGGCGTAGGCGTGCGCCGCCTGAGCCTCGGAGAGCGGGAAGCGGCGGTCGACGAGCACGCGCAGCTCGCCGCGGGCGACCCGCTCGAGCAGCCCCGCGATGAGCGCCTCGACGCGGGCGAAGTTCGCCCCCTGCTCGGCGGCGAGGTAGACGCCGCGGAGCGTGCGGTTCCCGCTCATCAGCGCCGAGATGTCGAGCGTTGCCTCCCCCCGGCTCGCGTTCCCGACGGTGAGGGCGCGGCCGCGGTAGGCGAGCACCTGGAGGCTCTGCTGGAGCGTCTCGCCGCCGACGGGGTCCACCACCAGGTCGACGCCGCGGCCGTTCGTGAGCTCGCGCACGGCCGAGACGGGATCGCCCCCGGTCGTGACGCCGTGATCGAGGCCGTACTCCTGGAGCCGGTCGAGCTTCTCCTCGCTGGAGGAGGTCCCTATGACGGTCGCGCCCGCGGCCTTCGCGAGCTGGACGCAGGCGATGCCGAGCCCCCCGGTCGCCCCCTGGATGAGGACCGTCTCGCCGGGGGCGACGCCCCCGAACTCGTGGAGGCAGTCGTGCGCGGTGGCGAAGGGGACCGGGACGCACGCCGCCTCCTCCGCCCCGAGTCCGTCCGGGAGCACCCAGGTCGCGCGCGCCGGCACCGAGCGGAGCTCGGCGTGGGAGCCCGAGGCGGCGACGGCGACGACGCGCAGATCCTTGACCGTCGCGCGGCGGATGCGCTCCTCCCGCTGCGCGCCAAGCGCGCGGGCAGACAGCGTTGCGCCGCGCCGCGGCCCGGCGATGGCATCGGCGCGCGTCCGCGGCGCGCGCGGCTCGACTGCCGCAGTCTCTCGCTCTCCCTCGAGGGCAACGGCCGGGGTCTCGATGTTGTCCTCCTGCCGCGCTGTCACGTGGCCGGCGGGCGCGGGCCGGACAATGCGTCCGGGCGCGATGGGCGGCGCGGGCCGGGGACGGCGGTCCGCCGTCGTCCCGCGTCGCCTTCGGTCTCGTCTGCTTGGTTTGGCTGGCATGTAGTCTCCCGTTCCGCGCTGTGCTCAACCGTTCGTTCAGTGATGCCTATGTTCCGTCACACACCAGTGCCTCATCCAACGCGCGTGCGCCGGCGGTCACCATCTGCGCGTAGTGCCGAATGTCCAGTCGGTCGACGCGCAGAACCACGTCAAACCAACTGGGATCAAAGGGGTCCACTCCAAAGAACTTTCGCAGGAAGGCCTGCCGGTGATGCTCCTGGTCATCGACGGCACGGCGCGCGTCATCAGTCGGCACGCCCCGCCGCTTTGCGTAGCGCTCAATCCGCGTATCCCGCGGCGCGAGGGTGAGCACATTGAACACGCGCGGATTGTCTTTGAGGATGTACGTCGCTCCCCGTCCGATGATCACCACGCGCGGCAGACGCGCCAACTCACGGATGATCTCCGTTGTGACCTCCAAAAACCGCTGATCATCCAGAGTCTGCTCCTCATTGCGCGGCGCGGCGGCGGCCTGCTCATAGGTGCGTGACAGCAGCGGCTCTCCGCTCATGTACGGGTCCGCGGTGTAGCTGGCCGCGGAGCGTTGAATAAACGTCTGAAACACCCGGGCGATGCGATCCGTCAGGCTGTCGACGCGCATGTCCCGCGCGTCCCATTCCTCCTGGCTCATTCCGGTGCGGTTCGCCGCCTCACTGAGCAGGAAGGTATCGACAAACTCCGCCTCAAGCAGCTTGGCAACCTCCTCGCCGATGTCCTGGCCGCCGCTCCCAATCTGACCGGCAATCGCTATCACAGCCATGGCCTGCCTCCTCTCCCGCGGTGACAACCCTGCTCGTCGTCCTTCGGAGGACGCACACATAATGCCACGTTATGTTGCCTGCGGGTGACCGCGCACGAGTCGCGCGTCAGGTTACGCCGGCGTGCGCGTCGGCCCGGGGCGGACGCTCCCGACTGAGCTGCGCGCGGGGATGGGCGCGATCATACTCTTCCCGGAGTTGATCATGCGCCAGGCGCGTATAGATTTGCGTGGTGGAGATATTTGAGTGGCCCAGAAGCTCCTGAACGTGCCGCAGGGCCGCGCCGCCGCGCAGCAGGTGCGTGGCAAAGCTGTGCCGCAGCGTATGGGGCGTGATGCTCTG
>JAAXGS010000141.1:3430-8653 GCA_012271225.1 Dehalococcoidia bacterium
GGATAGACCGGAATGATGCGTTCCTTGTACCCCTTGCCGTGGCAGCGGACGTACCCCTCCTCCAGATTGACATCCGTCAGACCAAGCGCGACCAGTTCAGAAACGCGCATCCCGCTGGCGTACAGGAGCTCAAACATCGCGGAGGCCCGCATGGCCTCCGGCTCCGATTTCCCGCGCAGATGATTGAGCAGCGTCTCGACGTCCTCAACGCTCAGCGGTGAGGGCAGAGGCCGACCGACCTTCGGCGAGTTCAGCCCCTCGGACGGGTCCGCGTCCAGCAGGCCGTGGGTTGCCATGTACGCGAAGAACGATTTGACGCTCGCCAACTTGCGGGCAACCGTGGGCGTCGCATATTCCCTGTCCTTGAGATGGCCCAGAAAGTCGAGCAACCGGTCGCGCGACACATCGGGCCACGCATTGGGAATCTTTGCCGCGCGCTCCGGCGCCTCGAGAAAATCGATCAGTTGCTTCACGTCGCCCCAATACGCCGCGCACGTATTGGAGGAGAATCCCTTCACTGTGGCCAGGTAAACAATAAAGTCCTTGGCCGCGCCCTGATCCAACATACCTGTGCGCCATCCTTTGTGAGACTTGCGCGTGACCTGATAGCCGAGTTCAGTGATGCGTTACGTCACGTCATGCGAATTATATCACAAAGTAACGCCCCCGGCCCTGCCCGCCCTTTTCTGAGTACGCACCCCACGCGGACTGCCGCAACCCCTTTGACGCTCGCCGATGTTGGTCTCCCAATACGCGCCGTACACGCCGGGTCAACGCGCCGGATCATTCGCCACAGACCCCGTCAGGGCATAGAATACGGGGGGACGGCGGCGCTGCGACACCGCGGGGCCGCCTCCGCCAGACATCCGGGAACGAGGTACCAGCGTGAACGTTGTCGCCAACATACAGATCGGCATTGATCCGAACATCGGCTCAGTTGGGCCCTTTCTTGTGACGTGGCACGGATTCTTCACGGCGGCGGGCATTGCGGCCGTCGTCCTGTGGGCCGTGTACCAGGGACGCAGGCACGGCATCCATGAGGACGCGGTCTATGGAACGGCCGTGTGGGCGGTGATTGGCGGCCTGATCGGGGCGCGCCTCGTTCACGTCATTGACAACTGGGACTACTACATCCAGGACCCGCTATTGATCCTGCGCATCTATGAGGGCGGCATAGGGCTGCTCGGAGGCATCCTGGGCGCAACAGTCGCCGGCTCGTTCTACGCCTGGCGCCACCGGTATCCGGTGGGACGCATGGTTGATCTGGTCACGCCCGGCCTGCTTCTGGGCATGTTCATCGGGCGGTTTGGCGACATCATCAACGGCGAGCATCTGGGCGAGACTCTCGTCCGGCCGTGGGCCTTCCTCTACACCCATCCGTCCAGCCCCGCCTTTGGCGAGGGCCCAATGCACCCCGTCATCGTCTATGAAATGGCTCTGGACGCCGCCATCGGCGTCATCGCATTCCTTCTGATTGGCAAGCTGCGGCCCGCCGGGTCCGTATTCTACCTGTACCTTCTCATGTATGGGCTGGGCCGGTTTGTCATTCAGTTCCTGCGGCGCGACATGGTCTGGGTGACCGATCTCGGTCTCCAGCAGGCGCACCTGCTGTCACTTCTGTTGGTTGGCATTGCCCTTGCCTTCCTGCTATTGAGGCGCGTGCGGTTTGCTGGCCCGGAGGACAATGACGAGGATCCCGGCGCGGCGCCCGAGGGCGTTGACGATGCCGCAGGCGAGAACGGGGAGGCCCCTCAGGGCCCGGCAGACGCGTCGCCACGCCCCGCCTGACTACCGGCACAGTGGGCCGTCAGGACGGCTTGACCTCTGCTCCGTGATCCTCCGTGGGGCGGAAATCGAGGACGTTCAGTTCAAGAGCGGGCCGCCGGGCGGCGCCCGGTCCGCCGTCGTTCATCTGGAAATGAAAGGCGATGTCCACGTCTCCGCGCGCCGCGTCCGCCATCCCGCCCTGCCGAAACGCGATGGCGTCCCATGTCCGGTCCGCTTGCGGGTCGCCCAACGTCAGCCGCAGATGCGCGCCGTCGCCGACCGTCCGGGCCGAGAGCACCCGAATCCCCCGCGTCATGAACACTGGCCGCGCATTCCCCTCACCAAAGGGCTCCAGCGTGTCCAACATCTGCTCCAGATCAGACGCAATCGCGGACGGCGCGCCCTCCGCGTCCAGCCTTAATACCGGCTGTATATCAAGGCCATCGAGCGCAGCGCCGGCGATGTCCAGCAGTTGCGACTTCAACAGCGCCACATCGCCTTCCCAGGCCGTGAATCCCGCCGCCCGGTGGTGACCGCCAAAACTGATGAGCAGCGGTGCGCACTGTGTCAACGCGCCCGCCACGTCGAACTCCGGAATGCTGCGGGCGGAGCCGCGCACATGTCCGTCGCCGTCCTGCGTATAGACAAGACACGGACGATGGAACTCCTCTGACAGTCTCCCGGCCACAAGGCCGACGATACCGGGGGCGATGCCCGGCGCGCCGGCCATGATGAGCGGCGCAGCAAGGTCATCATCTGACAGGAGCTCCCGCGCACGGCCGTACGCCTGCTCCGTCAACTGCCGGCGCTGTGTGTTCAGTTCATTCAGCGCGGCGGCCAGCGCGTTCGCCTCGGCCTCATCAGCGGTCGTCAGCAATCTCAGGCTGTCATTCGCATGGGAGAGCCGTCCGGGAGCATTGAGGCGCGGCACGATCTGAAACGCGATGTCCTCCGCCGTCAGCCGGTCCATCTGTCGGTTGGCAATGCCCAGCAACGCTCGAAGACCCGGGCGNNTGAGCGGCGCGACATCCCCGATGGTTCCCAGCGCGACAAACTCCGTCAGGTGGCCGGGCAGATCCAAATCCAGTTTTGCGTAGATGGCCTGCGCCAATTTGTAGGCGACGCCCACCCCCGCCAACTGCGGCGACGGATACTTTGAGTCCCGCCGCATCGGGTTGACGACGGCGGCAAAGTCCGGCCGCGTCTCACTCGACAGGTGATGGTCCGTCACGACGATGTCCATCCCCGGTGGGACGGCGCCGCCGTCACTCAGGCCGGTTGTCCCGCAATCGGCGGTGATCACCACGGAGCAGCCCTCCGCGCGGAGTCGGGTCAGCGCTGCCTGATTGAGACCGTGCCCCTCAGCCCGATCCGGAATATACGGCGTGATGTGCAGGGCCAGGGGGCGCAGAGCCTCGAGCAGGAGGGCCGTTGCGGTGACGCCGTCCGCGTCGAAGTCGCCGTACACGGCGATGCGCTCCCCGTCCCGCAGGGCGAACAGAATGCGCCGCACGGCCATGTCCATGTCCGGTATGTCAAAGGGAGAGCCGTGCTGCCGCTCATCCGGCCGCAGAAACCGATCCGCCACGCCCGGTGTCTCAATGCCCCTGTTCACCAAGACTTGTCGCAGGAACGGCGGAAAGGCGATCAGAGCCTCCCGGGCCTCCGGAGAGGGCGGGTCCGCCAGGGCCCAACGCCGTCGGGTCACCACGCCGCCGCCCGCGCCAGGCAGACGGCCATGAGTGATGCCAACATGCGCCGCAGCGCCGGGGGCAGCGCGGGGGCGTCCTGATCTGTCGGCATCTAGTCCTCAAACGCGCGGAAAATGATCGACGTATTGTGACCGCCGAATCCGAACGTGTTCGAGAGGGCGCTCATCACAGGGCCGGAGCGCGCCTGTCCGGGCGTGTAGTCGAGATCGCAATCCGGATCGGCGTTCTCCAGGTTGATCGTTGGCGGGATGTGGTTGTCCGCGACGGCAAGGGCGCAGATGGCCGCCTCAAGCGCGCCGCCCGCGCCAAGCAGATGGCCGTGCATTGATTTCGTGGATGAGACGGGCACGGCATAAGCCGCCTCCCCAAAGACGGTCTTGATTGCCCGCGTCTCTTCACGGTCGTTGATCGGCGTAGATGTGCCGTGCGCGTTGATGTAGTCGATCTCCCCAGGCGAGAGGCCGGCCTTGTCGAGCGCCCTGCGCATCGCGCGGACCGCGCCCTCCCCGTTCTCCGCCGGATGCGTGATGTGGTAGGCGTCCGCGGTGGATGCGTACCCCGCAAGCTCCGCGATGACAGTGGCTCCGCGCGCCTGCGCGTGGTCAAGGTCTTCCAGCACCAGCACACAGGCGCCCTCACCCATGACAAAGCCGTCACGATCCGCGTCAAACGGGCGGGACGCCCTGGCCGGATCATCATTGCGTTTCGTGGAGAGCGCGCCGGCCTGGCTGAATCCTGCAAAGGCAATCGGCGTGATCGTCGCCTCGGCCCCGCCCGCAAGCGCCACGGCCGCGTCGCCCCGCCGAATGAGATCCGCCGCTGCGCCGATGGAGTCCGAGCCGGAGCAGCAGGACGATGTGACGGAATACGCGGGACCGCGCGCGCCAAGCGCGATGGACACCTTCGACGCGCCCATCTCCGTGACCATCATCGGCATCAGAAACGGGCTCACCCGGCCGGGGCCGCGCGCGCCAAGCGTCTCAACGGCATCCTGAATGGTGCCGATGCCGCCGTAGCCGCTCCCGATGATCGTGGCCACGTTGTCACGGTTGGCGGGCGTCACCTCCAGCCCGGATTTCTCCACGGCCTCAAGGGCGGCCGACATGGCAAATCGGATATAGCGGTCCGATTGCCGGATCTCCTTGGGGTTCATGAAGCCGGACGGGTCAAAGCCCTTGACCTCACACGCGATCGTCGTCGGAAACGGCTCCACATCAAACAGCGAGACCCTGTCCGCGCCGGACCTGCCCGCAAGCAGGGCCTCCCACGTCGACTGCGTATCAAGGCCCAACGGCGTCACCATCCCAACGCCGGTTACAACGACTCGAGTCACTCCCACACGCTCCTGAAACAGAATGGCCGCATTTGCGGCGGCCCTTTGATCAGCCTGCCTGATGATACGGGCAAGCGCGGCATCGGGACAAGTTGGGGGCGGGCGGTCAGTCGAGAGCTGTCTGACAAGATTCAGTCATGCATGTATGCTGCATCACGAGCGTTCCTGGTCGAACGGAGGATGAGTGACCAATACGAATCTCTTGCAGCCTCTTGTGGAGGTGATTGAAACCGTCAAACGGCGAATCGCAGAACACGGCGCGAGCCTGCGTGAGAACGAGATACGGACGCGCCTGGCGCTCATCGACCCTGTTCTGCACGCCTTGGGCTGGGACGTGTCTGACCCCGCTGTCGTAACCCCTGAGTTCACCACCCCCAACGGCAGAGCGGATTACGCGCTCAAGAACCCAAA
>JAAXGS010000142.1 GCA_012271225.1 Dehalococcoidia bacterium
GGAGAGGCGCACCCCGGAATCCGACGCAGTGAGTGTCCCCAGTTTGTTCGGTATGACTGTGGCGCCCAGAAGATACGTGAGTTTCGCGACAATCTCGCCGTGGCGCATTCCTGCTGGCATTGTTGGACTCAGCACCCCCCGTATGAGCTCTCCGCGGATTCCGCGCGCGTGCATCTCCAGCAGCTCATCGGCGGTGATGGGCTTGGATCCGGTGCGAGTGACCGTTGATTGCGTTGTTGCCATGACCTGTTTCGCTTACGCCGGGCGGCCTGTCCATTCTACAGACCTGCGCGCCTGACGGGCCCGCGCCTCTATCCCCGCGCCCCGCGCATCCGTATCTGAGCAATAGTGTTCCCGGCCGGGCCGGAAGCGCAGCACAGCGAACTGCGCTCTTCTGAATCGATCCTGCCTGAAGCAGGCACGCCCCGCGGTGCGCTGCCCGCGCGCTTGCCTCTGCGCGCCCCACGCCATCCCAATAACCGTTATGCTCTCACGTGGAACGTCCGTGACAATGGGGAGAGGAAAGGCCGATGGACTTTCAACAATCTGCTGAGGACGCCGCGTTTCGCGATGAGATTCGCGATTTTGTCGCGCGGAACTGGGACGATACACGCTTCCATATGAATGACGTCTCCAACGCATCCTGGCATCTTGATGACCCGGAGGCGCTTGCGGCGGCTCATGAATTCGCCCAAAAACTCGTTGCCAAAGGCTGGTACACGATGCACTGGCCTGCAGAGCACGGCGGGCAGGAAGCCTCCTTCACGCGCATGCTCACGTACCGCGAGGAGATGGCCTATCGCGGCGCGCCGGCCACCGGCGCATTCGGCGGCGATGCCATCATCCTGCACGGCACGGACTGGCAGAGACGGGAATGGCTGCCAAAGATCGCCAGCGCGGACATGCCCATCGCCCTCGGGCTCTCGGAGCCCGGCAACGGATCTGATCTCGCCGGCATCACCACCCGCGCCGTCCGTGACGGTGATGATTACGTCATCAACGGCCAGAAGATGTGGACATCCACGGCGCACCACTCCACGTGGATACGAATG
>JAAXGS010000143.1 GCA_012271225.1 Dehalococcoidia bacterium
CGAACAGGGCCGTGCTGGAGAAGACGGAATCCGCAAAGCCAAAGAGAACGGTGGCGTACGCGCCCAGGGCAAACGGCAGTATCACGCCGCCAATGGCAACGCCGCTGGCCTGCGGCACAAAGCGGAGAAAGCTCTTCAGATCGGTGTTCAGGCCGGCCTCAAGCAGGAGCACGATGGCCGCTATCTGACTCACGCTATACAATGTCTCATGGACGGGAATGATGGAATGCTCGCCCTCAGGCAGCGGGAATAAGGGCCCGATGTGCGCGAATGGGCCGATGTTGGTCAACTCGATGCCGCCAAGCGCAAACGGGCCGATGATGATGCCCGCCAGCAACTCCCCGATGACCGCGGGCTGCTTAAAGATTCTCTCAACGACCTCGCCGGAGAGCTTGGCCGCCGCAAGAATGACGCCCAGCTGCATGGCAAGGCGGACTACTATATGGGTGAGTTCTTCCTCCAACATACCCCCCAGGCGCGTCAATGGGCGCTGGCTGATTCAGTATACGTGACCGCCTGAGTGCATCGCATACCCATGCGCGTCGAACCAACCGGCCCTTCGGCACGGAGCAGGCGCGGGCTCCACGCGCAGAATCTGGCGCGCCGCGACCTTGAATCCCACGGGTTTCACACGCTTGCGGAGAATGTCCGATACCGCGCGGGAGAGCTGGACATCATCGGGATCATGGATGACACGCTCGTCGCCGTTGAGGTGCGCAGCCGCGCCACGCCCAACCTCGGCTCGCCGGAGGAGTCGATCACCCCGTCCAAGGCCGCCCGCCTCGCCCGGCTTGTGCGCGCGTACCGCCAGGATCATGAGGCGGATGACCTGCCGGAGAACACGCGCATCGACGTCGTTGCCGTGGTCTTTGACGGACGGAACAGGGTGAGCCGGCTGAGTTGGCATCGCAACGCCGTGGAGGACACGCCGGAACCGGGGAGCGCGGGATGATCCGGGGAGCCGTTCCCTTTGGCGGCCTGCCGCGGCCTCTGCTAGAGTGATGGAACGCCATGCCTATCTATGAATACATCTGTGAGGACTGCGGCCGGGAGATGAGCGTCTTCACGCGCTCAATCTCCACCCCGGTGACTGAACCGGCATGCGGTGACTGCGACGGCGGGTCTGTCCGGCGCAAGATTTCCCGTGTTGCCGTTGTGCGGTCACCCCAGGAAACGTTCAGGGACTATGACCGAATGTCCTGGGTGGATGACGCTCCTGGCGATGACGACTACGATGGCTTTGATGATGACGGCTTCGACGATGACGGATACGGGTAGGGCGCGCGGCTAGAGCCGCGTGACGGAGGGCTACGAGCATGCCCATTTATGAGTACACGTGCGCTGAGTGCGGGCGGCGGTCAAGCGCCTTCTTTAAGGTGATGCCGGAGGAGCCGCCCGCGGATCAGGCCTGCGCGCACTGTGGGTCCACCAAGACCGAGAAGGCCGTGTCGCGCGTCGCCTACGTCCGCTCCGTTCAGTCGCGGCATGAGGCCTCGGGGGATCCGGACGCCCCCGGGTATGACTACTGGCGCGACCCCTCCAACATCGGCCGCTGGGCGGAGAAGCGCATGGACGAGGCGGGAATAGAGATGCCGGACCGGGTGCGTGAGATGATCGGGCAGGCCCGGGAGGGAGAGGTCGACAAGATCCTCGACAAGCGTGGCCTTGATTAGGCTCCCCCACGCCCCGGGATTGACGCGCCGTCAGGGGGTTGCCGCGTGAGTCCGCAACCCGCGATTGACGATATGAACACGATCGTCTCGCTCGCCAAGCGGCGCGGATTTGTGTTTCCCGCCAGTGAGATCTACGGTGGAATCGGCTCCACTTGGGATTACGGGCCTCTGGGTGTTGAGCTCAAGCGCAACGTGCGGGACGCGTGGTGGCGCGCGATGGTGCAGGAGCGCGATGACGTTGTCGGCCTCGATAGCGCGATTATCCAGAGTCCGCTGGTGTGGGAGGCCAGCGGCCACGTGGCGGGCTTCACGGACCCGCTGGTTGAGTGTCGCAGCTGCCACCGGCGGCAGCGGGCGGATCACATTGCCGATGACACGTGCCCGGATTGCGGGGCAACGGGGCAATTCACCGACCCGCGCCAGTTCAACCTGATGTTCAAAACCTTCATGGGCCCCGTGGAGGATGAGGCGGCCATCGCCTATCTCCGCCCGGAGACGGCGCAGGGCATCTTCACAAACTTCGACAACGTCCGTTCCACCATGCGCAAAAAGTTGCCGTTCGGCATCGCGCAGACGGGCAAATCGTTCCGCAATGAAATCACGCCGGGCAACTTCATCTTCCGCACGCGCGAGTTTGAGCAGATGGAGATGGAGTACTTTGTCCGGCCCCAGGACGGCTTCACATCGCTGGACTACTGGCGGGAGGAGCGGATGCGGTGGTACACCGGGCTTGGCCTGGATCCGTCACGACTGCGCTTTCGGCAGCACGATGCCGATGAGCTTGCGCACTATGCCGCCGCGGTCTATGACATTGAGTATCTCTTTCCCATTGGCTGGTCGGAGCTTGAGGGGATCGCGTATCGCGGCGACTTTGATCTGCGGCAACACCAGGAGCATTCCGGCCGGAAATTGGAATACTTTGATGATGAGCGGCAGGAGCGTTTCCTGCCGCACGTTGTTGAGCCGGCCAGCGGCGTCGACCGCTGCCTCCTCGCCTTTCTTGTGGACGCCTACGTGGAGGAAGAGGTCAGGGACGAGACCCGCGCCGTCCTGAAGCTCCACCGCGATCTTGCGCCGTACAAGGTCGCCGTCCTGCCCCTGTCACGCAACGAGAAACTTGTGCCGAAGGCCCGTGAAGTGTATGACATCGTCCGCGCCCGTTGGGTGTCGGACTATGACGATTCACAGTCCATCGGACGCCGTTACCGCCGTCAGGACGAGATCGGGACGCCATATTGCGTCACCATCGACTTTCAGACGGTCGAGGAGGATGACGCCGTGACGGTTCGGGACCGGGACACGATGGAACAGACCCGCGTTCCGATTGCGGGCCTGCGCTCCCTGCTTGAGGACCGCCTGACGGGGTGACGCGCCGCCGGTCCTGTGGCACGTCCGTGGGCTGAACCCCCTAGAGGGTGAGAGCGAATGAGAATCATCCACTTTGCGGATGCCCACATCGGCGTGGAGACCCACAGCCGCCCCGTGTCCTCCGCGGAGTTGGACACGCTGCCCAAATCCTTTGCGCCGGGCGTTGACCGCCGCGCGGTGTACGCCGGGATGCCGTCCGGCCTCATCGACGCCCTGCGGGCGCTGGATGAGCTTGTCGAGCACGCCCTGTCAGACCCGCGGGCCGATCTGGTCATTTTTGCCGGGGATGCATATCGGTCGCGGGATCCGTCACAGACGCATCAGCGGGAGTTTGCCCGCCGAATCAACCGCATGGCCGGGGCGGGGATACCCGTTTTCCTGCTGGCGGGAAATCACGATGTGCCGAACACGGAGGGGCGGGCGACAACGCTCGACATCTTCGACGCCCTTGCGGTTCGCAACGTTACTGTCGGCGCGCGGCTGGGCATCCACAACATCGAGACCCGCGCGGGGGCTGTGCAGATCATGGCGGCGCCCTGGCTCCGGCGCAGCGCCGTTGTCGCCCGGACGGACCACCACGGGAAATCGGTGGATGAGGTGAATGAGTGGATGCAGGAGTTCCTGACGTCCGAGATTCAACGAATGGCGTCAGAGCTTGACCCGGAGATTCCGACGGTTCTCGCCGCCCACGCCACCGTCAGCACCGCCACTCTTGGGCATGAGCGGAGCCTGATGATGGGGCGCGATTACGTCCTGCTGCCAAGCGCGTTGCAAGCCCATCCCATCGACTACGCCGCGCTCGGCCATGTGCATCGGCATCAACGCATCGCCCACGCGCCGCCGGTGGTGTACGCCGGCAGCCTGCACCGCGTTGATTTCTCTGAAGAGAATGACGACAAGGGTTTCTGCGTGGTGGAGATTGACCCCGGCCTGCCCGCGGGCAGTCGCGTTACCGAGTGGACGCGGCGCTCCGTCTGGGCGCGCCCGTTCAAGACCCTCACGATTTCCCTGAGGGAGGCGGACAGTGATCCGATGCGGTCCATTGAGGAGCGCCTCTCGCGGTTCGATGTGACGGATGCGACCGTGCGCGTCGAGGTCGGCACCCCCGCCGCGCTGGCGGGCGCCGTTGACCGGATACGGATTCAGAGCCTGCTGCGGCAGGCCGGCGCGCACGTTGTTGCCGGCGTCACCGTCCGAGCGGATGCCGTGGAACGCAGCCGCGTGCGGCTGGGCCACGATACGGCAATCGAGTCGCTCACACCGGAGCGAGCCCTGATGCTCTACCTGGACAAGGCATCGGTTGCGCCGGAGCGTCAGCGGGCGCTTCTGGCGGACGCGCGGGAGATCATCGTCAGCGAACTTGGCATGGAGGCGGCTGACATGCGCAGCATCGATGAGGTGTCCGTTCGGGTGGCGGCCCCTCAGGATATGGAGTCCGCGTTCGCCCTGCGGCGCGAGGTCTTCATTGATGAGCAGCAAGTTGATCCTGATGAGGAGTGGGATGGCCGCGATGATGCCGCCATCCACGTTGTCGCTCTCATTGACGATGAGATCGTCGGCACAGGGCGTCTCATCCTTGGCAGGGACGAGGGCATGGATGAGACGAAGGGCCGCATTGGGAGAATGGCCGTCAGGCAGGCGCTGCGCCGGAAGGGCATCGGCATGCGCATCCTCGCGCGGCTTGAGGAGGAGGCCCTGGCGCGCGGCGTCTCACAGGCTCTCCTCCACGCGCAGACGTATGTGACGGAGTTCTATCGGCATGCAGGATACCTTGAGCATGGCGAGCGCTTTTATGAGGCCGGTATAGAGCACATTGCGATGACGAAAGACCTGACGCAGACAGCTGATGCGCGCGCCGTGTCTGAACCGCCGGCTGGGGGATCCGTCAACGAGTGATTCGGGGGAGACACGCCCGCGCAGTGGACGTAGGCGCGGTGACGGACAGTGATTTTCGGCGTGGGCGGCGCGGCTAGCCCGCCCCGCGCAGCCACTCTGAGCCGCCGTCCCACACCTCGCGCTTCCAGACAGGCGCCAGCGCCTTGACCTTCTCCACGGCCTCGCGGCACGCGTCAAATGCCGCGCGGCGGTGGGGAGAGGAGACCGCGACAACAAGCGAGACCTCGCCGATCTCAAGCCGGCCGGTTCTGTGCCACAGGGCAATGCCGCCGATGTCGTAGTCCTCCAGCGTTTCACGGCCAATGCGGCGGAGAACGCTCTCCGCCATCTCACCGTACGCCTCGTATTCAAGAAAGAGGACGCGCCGGCCAAGGTTGTTGTCTCGGACGACCCCCTCAAACGTGATGAGCGCGCCGTCCGAGGACGCTTTCAGCGACTCCGCAATGCGCCGCGTGTCAAGCGGCTTGGGAGTGACGCCCGCCTGCACGCCCTCCGCGTCGGACACCGCGCCCCCGCTCACCGGGGGTATCAGCGCCACCTCGTCTCCTGACGCCACGGGGGCAGAGCCGTCCGCGTATTCCTGATTGACGGCGACGACAACGCCCTCACAGCGGTCTGCCAGGGCGGGATGCTGTCGCCGAACCTCCCCCAAAAGGCGGGACACCGGCTCGCCCTCGGGCAGGTCGATGGTGATCTCGGATGCGCCGGCCGCCTCACGCAGCGCCGCGAATAGTCTCACTCGCACATTCATTGCAGTACTCATCATGGACGGCCGGGATGATTGCGCGCCGCCCGCCCACTGCTGCCATTATAGGCGCGTGTGGGGCCCATCTAAGCGGAGTGCTCGCGAGGGCATTTGTGATGCTTGACACAAACTCTCCGTGACAGATAGACTCAAGCCGTTGCGGGGCAACGCTTGGGGGCCGCGCGCGCCGTAACGCCGCGCAGACTGAAACGCCAGTAGTCCCCGCGAGCCAATAAAACGAATGAATGGGGTGGCAACGCTGACCGGTCTCATGCGCATGGGGAAGAGGGTGCAACTTGTCGGGCCGCTGGTGGTCCTTCTGGCGGTTGTCCTGCTTTCCGGCTGCCAGCTTGCCCTGCCGCAGAGCACGCTGAGTCCTGCTGGGGACGTGGCGCAGAATCAACAGAATCTCTTCGTCTTCATCTTCTGGATCGCCGTCGTCATCTTTGTCCTTGTTCAAGGATTCCTGATCATCGCGATTCTGAAGTACCGCGCCAGACAGGGGCGGGAACAGGACATTCCGCCGCAGGTGCACGGCAACACCCCCCTGGAGATTGGCTGGACCATCGCGCCCGCTCTCATCGTGATCGTCATCACCATTCCAACCGTCGCAGGCATCGGCGCCACCTATGACGCGCCGGACTCCTACGCCAATGATCCAACGCTGACCATTGAGGTCGTTGGACATCAGTGGTGGTGGGAGTATCGGTACCTCGATGAGGACGGCGATCTCGACTTCGTGACGGCGAATGAGCTGCACATCCCCGTCGATACCGTGATCAATCTCAGGCTGGCGTCGAATGACGTGATCCACAGCTTCTCCGTTCCGCGCCTCGCCGGGGCCCGGGACGTCGTGCCCGGTCGAATAAACCGCATGTGGCTGAACGCAACGGAGACGGGCGTCTACGCCGGGCAGTGCAAGGAGTTCTGCGGCGATTCTCACGCGCTGATGCGCACTGTTGCGTTTGCCAGGGAGCGCGCCGACTATGAGGAGTGGGCGGCGAATGAGCGCCGCCCGGCCGTCATGCGGACTGAGGCGATGGAAGCAGGATGGACGGTGTTTGAGGAGAACGCCTGCAAGGGATGCCATACCATCGAGGGCGCCACTGAAGAAGAGTATGAGCTGGCTATTGGCGTCACGGGCCCCAATTTGACGCACTTCGGCTCTCGCGTCACCATCGCGGCGAATACCCTGCACAAGGGTCCGGCGGATATGACGATGGGCGCATTCTTTGAGGACGTGCCGACGGATCCGGACTTCATGCAGCGCGACCCTGCGTATGAGAATCTGCGGAACTGGCTCAACAACGCGCCGGACGTCAAGCCGGGCACGGAGATGCCGGACCTGGATCTCAGTGACCAGCAGTTGGATGATCTCGTATTCTTCCTGGAGAGCCTGAAGTAACGGGCGGAACAGCGGTTTGAAGGAGTAGGTGACGATGGCGATGCTAGCGGGCGTGTTGGAGAGACCAACCGCAACGACCGGTATCTGGAGTTGGATTACCACCATCGATCACAAGCGGATCGGGACACTGTACCTGGTCACGTCCTTCGCGTTTTTCCTGATCGGCGGCATGGAAGCCGCCCTGATGCGCCTGCAGCTGGCCACGCCCAACGCCTCGCTCATCAGCGCGAACGTGTTCAGCCAGCTCTTTACCATGCACGCGCTGACCATGATCTTCCTGGCGATCATGCCGTTGAGCGTCGCGTTCTTTAACTGGATTGTCCCTCTGCAGATCGGCGCGCGCGATGTTGCCTTTCCCCGCCTGAACGCCCTCAGCTACTGGGTCTTCTTGGCCGGCGCGATCATCCTGAATCTCGGCTGGGTCACCATGACGGCACCCGCGGCCGGCTGGTTCGCCTACGCCAACCTCACGAGCAACGAGTTCTCGCCGACGAACGGCATGGACTTCTACGTGTTGGGGCTGCTTGTGCTTGGCACGTCGTCCCTGCTTGGCGCGTTCAACTTCATCGTGACAATCATCAACCTCCGCGCGCCCGGCATGTCCCTCATGCGGATGCCCATCTTCACGTGGATGGCCTTCGTCACGTCATTCCTGCTGGCGCTTGCCATGCC
>JAAXGS010000144.1 GCA_012271225.1 Dehalococcoidia bacterium
CCTTTCTCCCCGCTCACGCAGCCCGGCCAGAAGCCTTTCCGGGTGGATGGGGATCTCATACGGGCGGACGCCGACGGCATCGTACACCGCATTCGCGATTGCCGCCGCAGTCGTGATATTCGAGTGCTCGCCAACAGCCTTGATGTTGTAGTTTCCCCAGCCGCTGGGCCCCTCCACAAGAATCGTCTCCAACTCCGGGATGTCCGGCTGCGTCGGCGCCTTGTAGTCCGCCAATGAGGGGTTCGTGACGCGGCCGGACTCATCCACCGTCAAGTCCTCCATCATCGCGTGCCCCAGGGCTTGGACCAGTCCGCCCTCCACCTGCCCGTGGAAGCCGATGGGGTTCAGCACGCGCCCCACGTCATGCACCGCGACGATCTTGTCGACTGTCACGCGGCCGGTGTCCGTGTCCACGCTGACCTCCGCCGTCTGCGCGACGAATGAGGTCATTGGCGACATCATCAGCGGCGCGCCCTCCGGCGGGCGGTTCCGCCCGGTGACGGGCTCACCCCGCCGCCGCGCAATGTCCTCCATTGGCATGCTCTCCCCGGTGCGAGTGTTCCGTAGCGCGCCGTTCTCATACTCCACCACAGACTCATCCCACCCGCTGAACTCCGCGGCAAGCCGTTTCAGCGCCGCCTTTACCTCATCCGCCGCCGCGGTTGTGGCCATGGGGCCGACCAGTGAGGCGCGGGACCCGCCGAATCCGAGATCGAACAGACTGTTATCGAACTCATCCGTGTTGAACGGCACCACCTGCACGCGCTGCAGGTCCACCTGCATTTCCTCCGCCGCCGTCTGGCGGATCAGGGTATTGACGCCCGTGCCGGGGTCAAAGAATGACGTGCGGGCCGTGACGCCGCCGTCCTCCGTCACGATGACGGCGGCCTGCGTCAGGCCGCCGTACTGCGGGCGGTGGCCGTACGCGATGCCGCGTCCCACGTTGCGAGGGCGCGGCTCATTCAGTCTGCCCGCCCGCGCGGCCTCCTCAATGATCCTGTCCGCGATGATTCCCGTGAACACGTGGCCCGTCGGCGTGTCGTCGCCCTCGCGGATGACGTTCTTCAGGCGGAACTGCACGGGGTCCATGCCCAGCTCCTCCGCGATGACGTCCATCATGGATTCGCCCGCAAAGATGCCCTGCACCTCGCCCGGGCCCCGCTGAAACCCGCCCGGCACGGTGTTCGTGGCCACCTGCCAGGAATCGATGCGCGTGTTGGGGATGCGATACGGCCCCGCAACCTCATTCGCGCCCGGCAGGCTGCCGCTGGGTGAATAGGCGCGGTACGCCCCCGCATTGAAGTACAGATCAGACTCCCACGCTGTGATCGTCCCGTCCCGTTTCACGCCGACCCTGACGCGCACCTCTGAGCGATGGCGCGGATTCATCGCCATCAGTTCCTCCGCGTAGTCCATGGCGAACTTGACGGGGCGCCCCGTCCGCTCCGCCAGCGCGTAGCAGATGGGCACGCCGACGATGTCACCCTTGCCGCCGAAATCGCCGCC
>JAAXGS010000145.1 GCA_012271225.1 Dehalococcoidia bacterium
CCGCCGCGCGGCGCAGGAGGGCGGGCAGTTCCGCCGCGTCATACTGATCGAGATGCGTATGGGAATCGATCAGGGTGAGGGTATTCCCGGCGTCAGACATGCTTCTCCACGCGAACGGCAAAAGGGAGCCGCGCGGCAAGTATAATCGTTCAATTCGGGGGGTTGTGAGGGTTGGGAATGTCCCCATGGCGGTTCGCGTGGAGGCAAACGCGGGGAATGGGCGCGCTTGCGCTCGTCGCGTCAGCGGGGATTCTGCTGACCGTCACGTTGTTCATCCTGGGGCCGCTCTATCTGAACACCGTGGAGCGGCTGGCGTTTGAGGACTTTCTGGAGGGAAAGGGCAACAACCTTGATCCACACCTGTTCACGGCCTTTTCATCCTTCAGCCCCGGAGAATATCGCCCAACGCGAGAGGCGATCCACCACGCGGCGCAGGGCGCTCTGGGGGAGGCGCTGGACCGACGCGGCGTGTACGCCACCGCGTACCCAATCCGCGCCGCCCTGACTGCGCCGCCGGGGCAGGACGCCGTGACCACCCTGACGTACCGCGACGGCTTCACTGACCATGTAGCGGTGGTCGAGGGACGGCGGGCTGAGTACACGGCGAGCGGGCCGATTGAGGTGGTGATCGGCCGCCCGGCGGCGGACAGGATCGGCCTCGAGATCGGCCAACAGTTCCGACTGAACACGCGCCTGCCTCCGCCGGCGCTTTCGTATGACGCCGTGCTCGTCGGCACGGTTGAGCCGCTGGACGCGGAGGATCCGTACTGGTTTCAGGTTGGCGGACTGTTCTATGAGCGGCTTGACGCGCAGCGCAACAATGCCGGCCTGTGGATGATCAGCGCGTTCCTGACGGAGGAGACGCTTGTGGAGCGCATCGGCCAAGAGACGCCGGCGCTTCTCGGCATCGTCACGGATACGCTGTACATTGACGCGCCTGCGCTGCATGACATGGGATTGCCGGCGGCGGAGACGGCGCTGGCGGAACTGGAAGGCCGCCTGTCCGCGGCTGCTCCGCGCACAACGTTCATCTCGCTCCTCGCGGCGCAGCTGCCGGACTTCCGCGTCGAGGTCGCGCGCAATCAGATGCCGCTGATCATTCTGCTGGTCATTCTTGCGGCCATTCTGCTGTACGCGCTGGCGATGATTGCCGTCACGGTTGGCCGCCGCACGGAGGGCATCGTTGGTCTGCTGAGGAGCAGGGGGGCGGGCCGTCTGCAGACGGTAACGCTCGTTCTGGCGTGGGCGTTGGGCGCGGCAGCCCTGGCGCTGGCCGCGGCCCCGCTCATCACGTATGTGACGATTCAGGGCCTCGGCGGGATCGACGCGTGGCGGGCCGCCTTGGACGGGGCAACGCTGAACCCGGCCCCGATAATTCCCGCGCTGCCGTGGCTGGCCCTGGGCGCGGCGGTGACGGTCCTGATCATGGCCCTGCCCGTCATCGGCGTATCCCGCGTTTCCGTCTCCACCCTGCAGAGTGAGCGGTCCCGCCCCATGAATTTGCCGTGGTTTCGGCGCGTTCACCTCGAC
>JAAXGS010000146.1 GCA_012271225.1 Dehalococcoidia bacterium
GCCTTGCCGACCGTGAGCGCGCCGCGGCGGATGCTTTCATCGCGCGGCTGCGTGAGGACCCCAATAATCCGCCAACGGGACTCGTTATCGATCCTGAGGTGCTTGGTTTCCTGATGCACGCCGGAGAGGTCGTGCCCATCGGCGAGGGGATTGTTTATGATGCCGATGCGTATCGGCGGATCGTGGAGGAAATACGCGGACATATTCACGCAACGGGCCGGATCACCGTGGCGGAGACGCGCGATCTGCTGGGCAGCAGCCGCAAGTATGTGCTCCCCCTGCTCCAGAGCATGGACGTGCGGCGAATAACGCGGCGAGTCGGCGACGACCGCGTGCTCGCGTAGGGACCGAGAGCCTGTTTAGACGGGAGAGTTCGCGCCGTGCCAATCGATAGACTTGAGCTGTCCCGCCAGGTGGGGGAGGTCGCAACGTACCTGGATGAGCAGCGCGGAGTCTTTGGCGCGCGGCTGCGGCGCGCGCTGCAGGCGGCCCACGGCCTCTCAGAGCCGGACGTTTTCCCCGGGATGCGCGACCGTATCGAGACACATCGCGGAACGTACTCATGGCTTGTGCCGGGGCTGACGGAGCCACTGACTACATCTATTCCTCCCGCGCCGCCCCCGCGGAACCACATCGTGCTTGCCGTTGACGGCTCCCAAATTGAGATCGACCGCGATTCACCGGTGGATTGCTACCTGATCAACACCGGCCGCGTCTCCATCCGTTACGGAGATCGGCCTGACGCTGTCATCGACAGCGTTCCTAGGATCTACTACCGCTCAGAGGAACTGGTCATCGGAGGGCGGCGGCGCCCCGGGCAGGAACACGTCGTCGGCTCGTCCGTCATCGCGGCGCGCCGTGACACCGCGGAGGTCAGCGCCCTGGCGGACATGGCGGAACGGCTCCCGGAGGGCGTCCCCGCCATCGGGCTGCTCGACGGATCACTGACTCAATGGCGGATTTCAGAGGCGGACAGCGCCGCGCACCCGGAGATACGCGCCGAGTACCTTGCGGCGCTGTCACGCCTGCAGCAGGTCGCTCAGACTCGGGACTTTGCCGTTGCGTCCTATATCTCTCGGCCGCGTGCGCGGGAGGTCATCAACGCGCTTCGCATCGCCATCTGCCCGTACGAGACGCCAAACTGCGCCGCCTTTTGCGCGGACAAGGCCGAGGGAGAGCGCCCCTGCGATGAGGTGGCCCGCGTGCGGGATCGGGATATTTTTGAGGGCCTCTTGACTGAGCCTGGCCACCGTTCCGCCCCGTTCAGAAGCCACGCGGATGAGGTTAAGGCATACGCGGAACACGCCCCGCATTTCTTCTATACGCGGACGCAGCGCGAGTTGGCTCGCGTGGAGGTCCCGCAGTGGTCGCTTGAGCGGATCGACCTCCTGCACGCCCTCCTGTGGAACCAGATACGGCTGGGCGACGGCTATCCCGTTACGCTGGCGGAGGCGCATGAGGAGGCGGTTGTGCGGCAGGATGACCGCAACCTGTTCCGGCTGCTCCTTGAGGAGGAGGGGTTGCGCCTGTCCATTCCGGACTCCGTATCGGCCAAATCTGCGAGCAAGCGCAGCCGTTCGTTATGATTGTCCCATGTCGAACACCGCAGGCCCGGGCGAGACCGGGGACACCGTTCCCAATGCGCGCATCGGCGAGGTCATTTCAGCCCGCACGAGCGACTTTGTAGCGGAAGCCGATCGCCTGCACGCGCCCCCCTCTCTAGGCTCCGTGGCGCTTATCCGTGACGCCGGCATTGACATTCTGGCATTCGTCACCGCGGCGGAGACATTGCCCAAGGATGCGGGGCGGCATCCCGCCGCAGGCGGGGGCGCGTTTGACTCCGCGGATGAGTTCTATCGGCAGCGTCCGGAGATAACCCGCCTGATCCGCACCACCTTCTCAGCCGTGATCGTCGCGCACCGTGAGCAGAGCGAACGTCTTCTGCCCTATCCGCCGCCCCGCCCGCCCCGCCTGCACGAGTTCGTGTACCCGGGCGGCGCGGACGACATCACGCTTCTGGCGAATGATGCCCAGACCCTGACAACCCTCGCCTCCGCGCGGACGGATTCCATGCACGATTTCCTCTCCGCAGCCATACGGACGCTGGCATCGGTCGCGCCATCAGACGATGCGCGGCAGCGCTTTCTGGAGGAGACCGGACGGCGGCTGGTGCTCCTGATGCAGGACGACATGCCGGGCCTGCAGGCAGTCCTGGCAAAGATCCGCCCCGCCGGCGCGGCGCGCGCCGCTTTCGCCGAAGCGCGGCAGGAGTCCTCGCGATGACGGCAAACGGGCGCGTCGAGCAGCCTGCAGCAAGGGACGTTGGCGTGGTGGTCGGCGGATCGCTCAGTCGAGGCGTGCAGGTGAAGCTAGCCCGGTCCCGCTCCGTGGAGGAGGTGGCGGTTGGCGCGTACGTCGCCATCGAGGGGGTGCTGAACCGCTCATTCGGCATGATCACAGACGTGAGCCTGGCGGCGATGGGTGATTCGCTGGACGCCGCCTTCCCCAATCTTGACGATCCTTTCATCTCTGACGTTCTCGAGGGCACGGCGTACTACGGCACGGTGGATGTCCTGCCGCTGCTGATCATCGACCGCGAGTCAAAAGAATCGCGCCCCGTCCGCACCATTCCCCGCCACTTCTCACGGGTGTTTGACGCCAATGCGGAGGACATCCGGCACGTCTTCGGGGAAGAGGACGCGACGCACCTCGCCGTCGGTGAGCCTCTGGCCATGGACAACGTTGACGTCGTTCTTGATCTCAAGACGGTGGCGGAGCGCTCCGTTGGCGTCTTTGGCAAGACCGGCACGGGCAAGACCTTCCTTGTGCGGCAACTCCTGGCCGGAATCGTGCGGTCACGCGCCGCGGCGACGCTTGTCTTTGACATGCACAACGAATACGGCTGGATGGGGCGGGATCGTGAGCGGGGGCGCGACGTCAAGGGTTTAAAGCAACTCTTCGGGGGCCGTGTGGTTGTCCTGACGCTTGACGCGAAGGCGTCCGCCCGGCGAGGAGTGCGTACGGACGGGGAGATTAAAATCAGCCTGGGAGAGATCGAGCCGGAGGACATTGAGGCGCTTGCCGAGGTGCTGGGACTGACGGACGCGGGGCGGCAACTGCCCTATCGACTCCACCGCCGCTATGGCGACGCCTGGCTGACTGAATTTCTTGCGCTGGACTCAGAGGGGCTGGCCGAGCTGGGCCGCGAGCTTGGCGAGCATGAGGGAACGGTTCAGGCCCTGCGCCGCCGCCTGCTCACCTTTCAGCGTTTCTCCTTTCTCACTCCGGAATCCGGCAACAACTCCGTCAAAAACATCGTGGATTACCTCGAGAGGAATATCTCCGTTGTGCTGGAGTTCGGCGACGCGGGCCGCAATGAGATCGCGTACATGCTCGCCGCCAACCTGCTCACGCGCCGCATCCATGAGCAGTACGTCCGCCGCTCGGAGCGGGCGCTGGGCGATCCGGGCAAGGAGCCAACGCCGCTGGTCATCAGCATTGAGGAGGCGCACAAGTTCCTGAACAGGAACGTGGCCGGGCAGGCCATCTTCGGGACAATCGCCCGTGAGGACCGCAAGCACGGAGTGACTCTGCTGGTTGTGGACCAAAGGCCGAGCGGCATCCACGATGAGGTTCTCTCCCAGATCGGCACCAAACTCATCTGCCTGCTCGATAACGAACGCGATATTGAGGCGGTCCTGGGGGGAGCGCCTGAGCGCGCCAGGCTGCGCACCGTTCTGTCACGGCTGGAAAGCAGGCAGCAGGCGCTGTTGATGGG
>JAAXGS010000147.1 GCA_012271225.1 Dehalococcoidia bacterium
ACCCAGTGTCCGGCGTTTCAAGCCCGGCCACGAGGCGCAGCAGGGTCGTCTTGCCGCAACCGCTTGGCCCGACAAGCGTGAGGATTGTGCCGCGCTCAACCTCCAGACTGACGTCGTTGACCGCGATGACGCCTGCGCCGAACTGCTTTGTCAGGCCGACGCATCTCAACAGGATGGGGGGAGACCCGTTCGTCGTCATGTCTGCGTGTGCCTCATGCGGCCGATGAGAAAGATCATTGGAATGGCGGAGACACAGACCAGCAGGAGCGCGGGCAGGGCGGCCCGGGCGAAGAAGGCCTCAGAGCTGGCTGCCCAGACGTCTGTGGCCAGACTGCTGAAATTGAGTGGACTGAGCAGCAGAGTGGCGGGAAGCTCCTTCATTGCGCTGAGGAAGACAAGCGCGCTGCCCGCCAGAATACCGGGGCGCAGCAGCGGCGCCGTGATTGTGCGGAAAACCTCAAGTGAGCGGCGTCCAAGCGTCCGCCCCGCCTCTTCCATGCCGGGATTCACCTGCAGAAGAGAGACGCGCAGAGGGCCAATCGCCAACGGCAGGAACAGCACAATATAGGCAAAGACCAGCATGACGTGGGTCTGATACAGAATCGGCACAAGGCGCGCGCCGAAGAAGACGAGGGCGAGCGCGGTGACCAGGCCGGGCAAGGCAAAGCCGATGTGGCTGCTCCGATCAATCACTGTGCTGAATCGGCCCGGGTAGCGCACGGCAAGCACGACGACGGGCAGAGCGACGATGGTCGCCGTGAGCGCGGCGAGCGCCGAGACAAGCGCGGAATTGGCCGCCGGACCCCACACCGCGCTCAACTCCTCGCCCGCTCCAATGCCGCGGACAAGCCAATAGAGCAGGACGGCCATCGGAATGACCAGCGCGATCAGCATGGTCAGTGAGCACAGCGCCACCGCCGGATATTTCCAGCGTCCCAGAGGCATGGGCGCGGATTCCACGCCGCCCAGTTCTGCCCGGTGGATCTCATCCCTCTGCTGCCTGCGCTGTACGGTCGTTTCAATCGAGAACAGGAAGATCGCCAGACCAACCAGGACCAGAGCGAGCGCGGCAGCGGCGGTGCGATCGACGTAGCTTGTGTACTGAACGTAGATCGCCCACGTGAACGTCTCATACCGCAGGAGAGAGACGCCCCCGAAATCACTGATTGTGTAGAGCGCGACCAACAGGCTGCCGGACGCGAGCGCCGGGCGCATCTGCGGCAGAGTCACGCGGAAAAACGTCGACCACGCCCCCTTGCCAAGCGTGCGGGAGGCGTCCTCCAGCGCGCGGCCCGATCCACGCAGCGCCGCGCGGACCGTGAGCAGCGGATAGGGATAGGAGACAAGCGTCAGAACGATTGCCGCGCCCGGCAAACCGTACAGGGACGGAATCTCCTGAATGCCCAGCGGCTCCGCGGCGATTCTCTGCAGCAGGCCGCGAGGCGAGAAGACCGAGATGAGGAGAAACGCGACAATGTAGCTCGGGATGACAAGGGGCAGCACGGTCAGGACGCTCCAGACCCGGCGGCCCGGCAGATCCGTCCGCTCAATGAGCCATCCGAGAGCCAGGGCAAGCGCGCCGGATGCCGTTGAGACGATGGCGACGAGCACAAAGGTGCGGATGATGATGGCCGCAATGCGCCCCCGCAGGAGGATGTCCGCAAGCGAATCGACACCCGCGTCCAATGTGCGGATGAGCAGATAGAGGACGGGCAGCAGCAGGGCGGCGCCGACAAGAGACGCCGACAGGGTGAGGAGCAACGGCGGCCGGCGCCGGCCGCGTCGCGGGACGTCGCGGGTCAAGATATCGGCCGCCGTTGTGTCCATTTGGAAAGGGTCCCCGTTTAGGGAAGGATTCCCGTGTCGCGCAGCAGGTCCAGCGTGCCCTCAAGATCGCCGAGGTCCGCCATATCAATCTGCGGCGAGTTGATCTCATCCAGCGGCGTCAGCAGCCGGTTGACCTGCACGCCCTCCACAAGCGGGTACTCATACGTCTGGCTTGCGAAGTACTGTTGCGCAACGGGAGACAGCATGAACTCGATGAACCTGGTCGCGTTTTCGGTGTTCTGCGCGCCGTCCAGAACGCCCGCGCCGGCGACAAGGATCACCGCGCCCGGCCCGCCTCCGCTGAGGTGCGCGTTGCGCGCGGCGAACGTCTCGCCCTCCTCCTGCAGGAAGCGGTACAGGTAGTAGTGGTTCACAAACCCCACGTCAATCTCACCCGCGCCGGCTGCCGCCACGGTGGGGGTGTTCTTGGGATAGACCGTCGGCGCGTTTGCCTGAATACCCTCAAGCCACTCGCGCGTCTCATCCTCGCCCCACAGAACGCGCATGGCCGTCACCATCGCCTGAAATGAGGCGTTTGTGGGCGGCCAGCCAATGCGGCCGCGCCACTTGGGATCGGTAAACCCGCGCAGATCGTCCGGCAGGTCCGCCGGTGAGAGCCGATCCGTGTTGTAGACGACAACGCGGGCGCGCCCTGACAGACCGACCCATCTGCCGTCCGGCGACTGGAAATGCGCGGGGACGCGATTCAGGACATCGGCAGGCAGTCTCCCGAGCATGGACTCCACCGCGGCAAGCCCGCCCGGATCCTGGGCGAAGAAGATGTCCGCGGGTGAATTCGCTCCCTCTTCGAGGATCGTTGCGGCAATTTCAGAGGTGCTGCCGTACTTGACGCGTGTTTCGATTCCGGTTGCCTGGGAGAACTGCTCAATGACGGGCCCGACCAGGCTCTCGCTGCGTCCGGAGTAGATGACAAGGCTGCTGGGTTCTCGGGCGCTGGCCACACCCGGGGCAGCGGCGGGATCAGGCGTGTCTGTGGGAGCGGGGCGGCCCTGGCACCCGGCCGCAGCAATCAAAATCAGGACTCCAATGAGTCCAATCAGTAGCCGAAACATGGTGTGCCTCCAATTGAACGAAGAAAGGATTTTCAACGCCAATTGGCGGGTTGGGAAGCCGCGGCAGCCGATACACCGATCGTCGTCTCAACCGGCTGCGTCGATGGGCATGACGAATGACAGTTGGGCCGTGGAGCGCGGTCCGGCGGGATGGAGACGGGGGCTCCGGAATGGGGGTGACGCTTTCCAGGCACGCCCTGTCCGCGCCGAATCGCCAACCGCCCGGTTGCGTCGAGGCGCAGTCCGCGGGAGGCACAGGGGGCAGATTCCGGTTGCCCTGAGTCTGCCGCAGAGAGTTGATGGCGACAAAGGTCTTGACGCATGCGGAGGGCGTTGAGGACGGAGCGCTGCCGTTGGCCTGCACGGCGGTTCCCGCACTCAGCATGACGGCGCCGCTGCGTGGGCCGTGCGCGGGTGAGGCGGTCTCGGTCTGCGCAGCGAGCAGAGAGGACGCGCGCAGCCGCAGGAGCGTTCGTGAGCAACTGAGGCGGGTTATGGCGGCGCGGTCAGGCGCGGCCCAGGTGAGGACGGGTTCCGGCGCGGCGGCGGGATGAAGGAGATTCATCGCCCGCCGCTCCTTCTGGCGCAGATTATGACGCCCTCTCCCGTTCCTCACGCGCCTTTGCGGAACGCGGGCCAAACGGCTCCGGTTGAAACGGCTCATCCCGCTTGCGGATGAACGCGCGCAGTCCACCTTCCTTCCGCGCCTCCTCAAGCGGGCGGGTGTATTCCTCCCGCTTGGAGACGATGACGGCGGCGGCAAGCTCAGAGTTGTAGCGCATCACGTTGTGCAGGCCCATCGTCTCGAGCCCGCGCATGGCGACGGCCAAATTGATCTTGACCGTTTCCGGACTCACCAGGGCAAGGCGCTCCACCAACTGAAAGGCCTCCTCAAGCGCGTCCGCCTTGGTGGGCGTCACCTTGTTGACGATGCCGATGCGCAGCGCCTCCTGCGCATCGATGTGGTCGCCGGTCAGGGCGTACCGCAGCCCGTTCTTGTAGCCGGCGTGATGAATCCAGATGTAGTTGTCGTCTGAGATCATGCGGACCTCAACCTGCCCAAAGACGGCATCCTCCGCCGCGATGGTGATGTGGGAGGTCAGCGCATACCAGGAGCCGCCGCCCATGCACCATCCGCTGACAACGGCGATGATGGGGGTGTCAATCTCATCAATGACGCGGGCAATCCGCCCGTGCTCCTTCTTCCAAAACCGCGTGCGCCAGCGGTCGATCTCCGCGGCGATGTTGGAGCCTTCCGGCAGGCCGTAGGGCCAGACATAGTCGGCGCCGCCGCCCGCAATATCGAATCCGGCGGAGAATGCCTGCCCCGCTCCCGTCAGGACAATCCCGCGGACCTCAGGGTCGGCGTCAGCCGCGTCAAGCGCATGATGCAGCTCCACGTCCAACTCATCGGAGATCGCGTTCATGGCCTCCGGACGGTTGAGCGTGATCAGCACGCCGCTCCGCTGCTTCTCATACAGAAGAAACTGGTAGTCCATTCCGTCTTTCCCCGTTGTCTCGCACCTCTCCGCCGGTTGCTCCCGGTGGACATGATCCTTCAAAGGACGGTGCTATTGTACTTGATGCGCGAAAGGTGTGCAGCGGCGCGGGAACACCGCGCGAGAGGGGTGGTCCGCCCCGTCAGTGGCCGGAGCCATCGGCACTGTCGCCCATCTTTCCCCATCGCGCAACGCCAAGCCGCCACAGAACGACGATGTTGGTGAGCGCGCCGATCACGGCAAGCGTCGCGACGCCCTGCCCAAGAATGGCGCCGATCATGATGACCAGCAGACGGAGATCACGCGAGGCGAGCGCTCCGGGCAGCCCGTCAAACGGCTGACCAAATGTTGCCTCCGCCCGCGCCCGGCTGTAGCTGATCATCAGAGAGCCGATGATCGCCGCGGCAGCAAAGGCCGTCGTCACGGTCCCGTCTGCGCCGCCCTCATAGGTGAATGCCCAGTATCCAAGCCCCGCGAGGATCACGGCGTCCGCGTACCGGTCGAGCAGGGCGTCAAAGAACCCGCCAAAGAGGCTGGTCATTGACTTGGCGCGGGCCAGGTCGCCGTCCACACCGTCGATGATCGACGATGCCTGCACAAGGATTCCCGCCCAGATGCTGTGGTTGAAGTAGAAGAGGGCGGCAGCGCCGAGAGCAAGCAGGAACGCGATGAAGGAGACCTGGTTTGGCGTGACGGGTGTTGCCGTCAACGCGTGGGCGATGGGCCTTGAAACCCTGCGGTTCAGATAACGGGAGACGAAGCCTTCGTGCATGAGGGAGGGCTAGGTGACGTGCCCCAGCGCCTCTCGCGCAAACTTCAGGTCATCCCACGTATCCACGTCAAACCAGAACGCGCCGCCCACGTCATGGGCGTGCAGGTGATGCCCGGACATGATGAGGCGCGTGACGGCCTGACTCAGTTCATCCTGCGTGCTGTCCTCCGCCAGCTTGGCCTCAACCGCATCGAAGATGGCGGGCGTGAGGCGGAACACGCCGCAATCGATTCCGTTCCAGTGCTGCAGCTGCTTGCCAATTGCGACGATATGGCCGTGCTGATCGACGCTGACGCGCGTCCCCTCCTCCAGGTGCCTGGGAGCAGGAGCGAAGTCGACGGCGAGGCTGTTGATCATGGGATCACTCCCGTTGGCGTGGTTGACCAGGCCGTAGACGATGTCCGCAGAGGGCATGTGGTCTGCCATGGCCAGAATGAAGGACTGCCCGGCCACGGCCTCCCGCGCCGCCAGAACGGAGACGGCATTGCCGCGGTGGTGCTCCGGGTTCATGACGTAGGTGATGTCCAGCCCGCGGCTGCGGCCGTTTCCCAGCGCCTCCTGCAGCGCGTGGCCCTCATGGCCGATGACGAGGACGACCTCCGATAGGCCCGACTCCCGCACGGCGTCCAGCGTGTAATCGATGACCGTCCGCCCGTTTATCGGCAGCAGCGCCTTGTGGCGGACGCCGTATTGGCCAAAGCGTGAGCCGTGCCCCGCCGCCAGAATGACAGCCTTCATATGCGCACTCCTTTATGAGGTGACGCGGTCAGCCTCCCCCGTGTGGCCGCGTCAGCGGAAAAGAAACAATCAGCGCCATGCGCCGGTGGTGCGATTAGCACGCTACCATCAAACCGCGTGGTTTCTCAAGAACCGCCGGCGCGGGGGCTAGCGCCCGGTGACGAGCGCCGCGCCCTCAACCTTCTTGAGCACCTCTGCCAGTGAGAGGTTCTTGTCCCGCAACTGGGCGGGCAGCGCCTTCCAGAACCGCGTCCTGTACTGGGGCCAGTCCGCCAGAATCACCCGCGCGCGCGCGCTGCCCGTCGTTTCCGCGTGGCGCTGAATCAACTCCAGCACATGCCGTTCATCCTCCGGGTCATCCAGCCTGTCCAGAACCAGCAGTTCCGGATTGTAGAGCAGGGGAAAGTCGCCGTTCTCGTCCAGAACAAACGCCGCCCCTCCGGACATGCCCGCGCCGAAATTGCGTCCGACGGTTCCAAGCACGACGACGATGCCGCTGGTCATGTACTCGCAGCCGTGG
>JAAXGS010000148.1 GCA_012271225.1 Dehalococcoidia bacterium
AGAAGGAGTCCTGCTTGAGCGCGGCAACCACCCCGCCCAGGATGCCCAGAACGCTGCCGATAATGAGCCCCATGGCGCCCACCTGCAGACTCAGCGGGGCCTTTCGGGCCAGCAGGCCCGCCATGTCCGCGTTGTAAAAGAAGGACTTTCCAAAGTCCAGCGTCAAAATGCCAAACAACCAGCTAAAGTACTGCTCATAGAGGGGCCGGTTGAGCCCCAGTTCTTCCCTGATTCTCGCAAGCACCTCCGGTTGCGCGATTCCGCCGCCTTCCCCCCCGCCTATCATCATGACGGCCACATCGCCGGGCGCGACACGCATGATCAGAAACACCACCACGGTGACGCCGAGAAGCGTCGGTATTGCCAGCAACAACCGCCGAATAATGTACGCCCACATCTGCTTTCACCTCTCCCCACAGGCTGCACGCCACTCAGTCCTCACGGAGCGGGGGTTGCGAGTATCGCAGTTCCCGTCCATGTTTCGCACCATGCTACGAATGCCGCCAAATGTGTCAAGGGCTCTGCGTGTCATGCGCGTGCCCTCGCCGTAAAGCTTCATCCGGCCTGCCCGATCTAGTACCGGATCCGCGGGTCAAGCCATCCATAGAGCAGGTCCACTCCCAGATTGGCGAAGATCACCGTAAAGCCTGTCAGCGTCACGACCATCTGTACAACCGGAATGTCCCGGGTTCTGAGCGCGTCCAGCAGCATGCTGCCAACACCCGGCAGGCCAAAGACCTGTTCCGTGACAACAAGGCCCGTGAGGGTGATGGGCAGGAAGGTCCCGATGAGCGTCAGGACTGGGATGAGGGCGTTCCGCATGGCATGGCGAACGATGATGACACGCTCCTGGAGACCCTTGGCGCGAGCCGTGCGGATATAGTCCTCACGCATGACCTCCAGCAGGGACGCGCGCATCAGGCGCAGCGACGCGCCCATCAGGAAGCCCAGCCCGATGATGAGGGCAGGCCAGATGAGCTGGGTCAGATTGGCCAGCGGGTCTTCCCAGAGCGGCGTGTACCCCTGCTCCGGTATCCAGTTAAACGCGCGCACGAGGATGAGGATCAACATCATTCCGCTCCAGAACGTCGGGACGGAGATGCCAAGGATGGCCAGGCCGCGGATGAGGTAGTCGTAGAGGGAGTCCTGCTTGAGCGCGGTGATCACCCCGCCCGAGATGCCCAGAACACTTCCGATAATGAGTCCCATGAGGCCCACCTGCAGGCTCAACGGCCCCTTGCGGGCCAGCAGATCCGTCACGTCCACGTCGTAGATGAAGGACTTTCCAAAGTCGAGCGTCAGGGTGCTTAACAACCTGTCAAAATACTGGACATACAGCGGTTTGTTGAACCCGTGCTCTTCATACCATCTAATCTGTTCCTCGAATGATGGACAGAGACCACACATCATGATGGTTTGCTCAAAACCATGCAGGGCATGCGTCATCAGAACCGTCACGGCGGCGACGCCGAGAAGCGTCGGGATTGCCAGCAACAGCCGACGGATAACATAAGACCGCATCTGCTTTCAACCCCATCCCCTCAAGGCTGCATGCCAATCCAGCAGTCGCTGCGTGCGCGCCGCGTGCCGCAGTTCACCGGCCCACGTTTCGCACCATGCTACGAATGCCGCCAAATGTGTCAAGGGCTCTGCGCGTCATGCGCGTGCCCTCGCTGTAAAACCGTGACCGGACAGCCCGCGGCGCGGGGCTCACGGTCTGTTGGCGTCCAGGAAGGCGCGGAGCGCGCGATTGTACTCCTCGTGACGTTCAAACGGCGTGCCGTGCCGCGTGGGGAACACCTGCGCCTCCGCCGTCGTGCCGGTCAGCGCCGCCGCCAACTCCTGCGCCGCCTCCGGTCCGGTGTACTCATCTCCCGCGCCGACGATGATCAGCGCGGGCGCTGTGACACGGGCCAGGTCGACGCCGGACGCCCCGCCCATGCCGGACAACACCCTGATGTACTTCTCCGGATCATTGGCGGTCATCACGGCCCGGTGCGCCTCCACAATCTCCGGCCGCGCAGCCGCAAACTCCGGCGTGTACACCTGTGTCAGCCAGCCATCGAACACGGAGTTCATGCCGCCCGCGCGGATACCCGCGGCGCGCTCCTCACGCATCGTCCGGGCCGCCGCTTCCTCCTCGGTCGCGGACGGAGGCGGATCAAGACGCCCCCCGTTGGACATCACAACGCCCCACACCCGTTCCGGATGCGAGGCAGCAAAGTTGCGCACGATCCCGCCGCCCATGGAGTATCCGATCAACGCCGTCCGCTCAATGCCGAGCGCGTCCAGCAATCCGGCGAGGTCCTGAACAAACGTCATCTGATTGAGGGAGTCGCTCTCCGGCGTCTCCGTATCCCCGTGGCCGCGCATGTCATACGTCAGCACCCGGTAGGATTCCGCAAGCGCCGAAATCTGAAGCCACCACGCCTTGCGGTTGTCCCCGGAGCCGTGCACCAGGGTCACGTGCGGGGCGTCGTCCGGCCCGGTCATCTCATAGCACTGTTGAATCCCGTTCGCTTCAATCATCTGAGCTGTCATCTGCGTCTCCCGTGTCCGCTGTCCATTCATCCGGCGTCACGCGGCGCGGCCGCGTCCTGTTCGGATTGTAGCGCGGGAAGAGGGCGAGTCGGCACAGTACAATGGACGTTCACGCAGGTGTCTCCACACGCGTGAACTCCCGGGATTTTTCCGGGAAGAGGAGGACCTATGGCCATCGAATTCAGTCTTGACGCCACGCTCCCCGCGCCGCCGGACAGGGTCTTTGAGGCGCTGACCAACGTTGCGGGCTATGGGCAATGGATGCCCGGCCTTGTGGATGCCACAGTCCTGACGGAAGGCGAGTTTGGCGTCGGCACGGAATTCCAGGAAACGCGCCGCATGTTCTTCCGCAACGCCACGGAGCGCTTTCGGGTCACGGCGTGCGAGCCGCCGCAGACGCTGGAATTGACCGTCGACGGCTCACAGGGCAGCAGCGGGAGCGGGCACTATCGGTTCTCCTATCATCTTGAGCCGCGCGATGACGGCGGCACGCAGATGTCCCTGCGCGGTGAGATCGGCGGGATGAACAGAATCATGGAGTTTTTGGGGCGACTCATGATGTTCACAATGACCCGGGCGCTCCGCAAGGATCATGCCGCTCTGTCCGCTCATCTTGCCGCGGCAGATCCTCAATAACGCCTGCCAATGACACCGGACAGCGGCGAGGCGGGGCGCAACCGCCTGTATGACGATCTTGCCTATCTCTGGCCGACCATCAGCCCGCCGGAGCACTACGCGGACGAGGCGCCCCACTGGCGAAATCAACTGCTCAGCCGCCTTGCCCCCGGCGCGCGGCGCGTCCTGGACATTGGCAGCGGCGGGGGGCACCACCTCTCCCACCTGACGGACCTCTTTGAGGTGACGGCCGTCGACCTCTCGGAGCGGATGCTCGCCAACTCCCGTCGACTGAACCCGAACATCGCGCACGCCATCGGTGATATGCGATCCGTCCGCCTCAATCGCGTCTTTGACGCCGTTCTGATCCATGACGCAATCGCCTACATGACAACGGAGGATGATCTCTCCGCGGCGTTCACCACGGCGCGCGCGCATCTTGAGCCGGGCGGCGTGTTCATCACTGCCCCGGACCACTACGCGGACACCTTCCGATCGCCGTATATCTCGCATGAAACCAACCGGCGCGATGACACGGAGGTCACGCTTATCGAATACTCCTCGCAGTCGTTATCAGAGCCGTCACTCCTTGAAACGGTCTTCATGTTTGTCGTCACGGAAGGGGGCGAACGGCGAATCGAGCTTGACCGACACACAACCGGCCTGTTTCCCAGGGACACGTGGCGCTCCCTGATTGAGGGCGCGGGATTCCGCGTGGAGAGGATCGATTACCCCGTCAATGAGGATGGGCCAGACCTGTATCTGTGGGTGGGGACGGCAAGCGGATAGCGGGGCGGAAGCGGCGCGGGCGGGCAGCCCGCCCGCAGCGCATTCATCGGGGATCAGGGGAACAGGGCGAACTCCTGCAGTCCCTCCGTCTCCGGCGCGCCGAACATCAGATTCATGTTCTGTATTGCCTGCCCCGCCGCGCCCTTCACAAGATTGTCCAGCGCAGTGACGATGATGATGCGCCCAGTCCGGCTGTCCAGCACGGGAAAGACC
>JAAXGS010000149.1 GCA_012271225.1 Dehalococcoidia bacterium
GTTCAGCGTGCTGCCGGACGTCTCTCCCTTGTGCCACAGTTCCTGACGGGAACGGCTGTAGAACCAGGCCTGACCGCTCTCGATCGTGCGGGTCAGCGCCTCACGGTTCATGTGGGCCATCATCAGGACGGCCCCCGTCACGGCGTCCTGCGCGATTGCGGGCACGAGACCCTGCTCGTTCAGTCGAATCTCCGTGGTCATTGGCTCAGTCTCCTGATTTCCGTCCCGGCGGCCCGCGGCCTGCGCCGTCCCGGGGTTCCGCAACCGTATCGTACACCGCCGCGCGGACGGGACGGCTGCATACGCCCTTCGCGCAGCGTTCCGGCCGACTCTAGAGCGCCGCGTGCGTCTTTGACGCGACGATATCCACGGCCCCCAGGAGGTCCGCCACCTCATAGTCCGCGGCGTCTCCCTGCTCGTCCGGCCAATCCGCGCCCGCGCGGTTGATCCACACGGCGGGGATGCCCGCTCCCCGCGCGCCGAGGATGTCCTCTCTGGGCGAGTCTCCAATGTAGAGCGCGTGCGCAGGGTCATCGATGCCCAGCGCCTGCAGTGCCGCGCGGAACATGCGCGGGTGCGGCTTGTACACGCGCTCGCCCTCGGAATGGACGACCAGATCAAATGTCAGGTTGTTGTGCCGCAGTGTGCCATGCAGGAAATCGTCATCGGCGTTGCTGACGATCGCCAGCGGCACCCGGGCGCGCATGGCCTCCAGCGCCGGAGGCACATCGCGGTACATCTCGCGGGTTATGAGGTCACGGACAATCAACTCCGCGGCCTTCTCTGAAAAGCCGCCGTTCAGATTGAGGTCGTCTGAGGCCAGCCTGAACGCCTCCGTCCACGCCTGCCGATACGGGGTGAATTGATGGTCAGGCGGCATGTCCCACTCGCCGTTCTCCGCGCGTCTGATACGGCGCTTGCGAAAGGCGTCCTCATGCGCGCGCCATCGTTCCAGCAGCGCCCCGGACTCAACCGGCACGCCAAGTCGGTCGACGATGCTGTGAAAGAGGTCCGCCATGCGGTCCGGCTCATAATGGAACAGCGTGCCATAGGCATCCAGCAGGACCGCGCGCAACTGACGGCGCGACCGCCGCGAGCGCGCAGGCGCATTCACGGCTATCCCGTGGTCAATCTGACCGGGATGCTGCGGCTGCGCATCAGCTCCTTCGCCTCGGCGATTGAGCATTCGCCGTAGTGAAAGATGCTTGCGGCGAGCGCCGCGTCCGCCCCGCCCTCCGTCACCGCGTCACACATGTGGCTCACGTTCCCCGCTCCGCCGCTTGCGATCACCGGAATGGACACGGCATCCGCGACGGCGCGCGTCAGTTCAAGATCGTACCCCGCCTTGGTGCCGTCAGCATCGATGCTGTTCAGCACCACCTCGCCCGCGCCAAGCTCGGCTGCGTACTGCGCCCATTTGAGCGCGTCAATGCCTGTGGCGCGCCCCCCGTCCTTGCCCGTATGCGTGCGGACCTCCCACCGTGTGGACGCATCGATGGCGATGGCGGCAACGGCGGACGGCGGGGCTTCCGTGGACGCTGGATCGATGCGCCGCGCGTCCATGCCCAGAACGATGCACTGACTGCCAAAGAGCGCGGCGGTCTCGCGGATCAGGTTCGGGTTGTGCACGGCTGCCGTGTTGATGCTGACCTTGTCCGCGCCGGCGTTGAGCATGGTTCGCACGTCCTCCGCCGTCCGAATCCCGCCGCCAACGGTCAGGGGGATGAACACCTCCTCCGCGACGCGGCTCACCACGTCCAGCATGATGGCGCGCTCATCCGATGACGCCGTGATGTCATAGAACACCAGCTCATCCGCGCCCTGCTCATCGTAGAAACGGGCAAGCTCCACCGGATCTCCGGCGTCGCGGTGGTCCCTGAACCGAACGCCCTTAACCACGCGCCCGCCCTTGACGTCAAGGCACGGGATGATTCTTCGTGACAGCACCGCGTCAGACCTCCGCGTCCGGTTCGCCGTTGGCGGGGCTGACGTCTTTATTCGGCATGGACACGTTCATTCGCCGCTCTGATCGCCTCCGGCAGGGAGAGCGCGCCCGTGTACAGGGCGCGCCCGACGATGACGGCCTCGATCGGCGCGGCGGCAACCGCGCGAATGTCATCGATGTCCGTCACGCCCCCGGAGGCAGTGACGGGTATCGGCGTGACGGCCTCCGCCAAAGCCGTCATCACTGCGACGTTCACGCCCTGCATCGCGCCGTCCCGCGCGATGTCCGTGTGGATGAATCTCATGACGCCGTCGCCGGCCAGGCGCGCCGCCAACTCCACGGTATCGACTGCGGTGTCCTCCGTCCAGCCTCGCACGGCCACGCGCCCGTCCCGCGCGTCCAGCCCAACCGCAATGCGTTCGCCATGGCGAAGGCACGCGGCGCGGACCAACTCCGGCTGTTCCACGACCGCCGTGCCCAGAATGATGCGGTCGATCCCCGCGTCAAGCAGAGAATCGATGTCCTCCATGGTTCGGACGCCGCCGCCCAGTTGGACGGGGACGTTGACGGCGGCGGCAATGGCTGCGACAAGGGGCGCCTGCTCCGTTCTGCCCTCCCGCGCGCCGTCCAGGTCCACCAGATGGATGCGGCGCGCCCCCTGGGCCTCCCACGTCCGCGCGACGGCGACAGGATCATCGTCAAACACCGTCTCTCGGTTGTAGTCGCCCTGAAACAGCCGCACCGCCCTGCCGTTCCTGAGATCGATGGCGGGAATAACGTCCATGCGCATACCCGCTACATGGCCCAACGGAAGAAATCGCGGTACAGCGCGAGTCCCTGTCGTCCGCTCTTTTCCGGGTGGAACTGCGTGGCGATGAGCTTTTTGTGGGCGACGATACTCGCAAACGGGCCGCCGTAATCCGTCACGCCGAGGGTCATCTCATCAGAGGAGGGCCGGGCGTAGTAGCTGTGGACAAAGTAGAACTGGTACCTGGCGGGGAGGGCGGCCGTGGCGGCGTGATCCTGCACCAGACTCACGTCATTCCAGCCCATGTGCGGCGCTTTCAGCCCTTTGGGGAAACGCAGGCACTCCCCGCCCAGGATTCCCAGGCAGTCCGTGGCGCCCTCCTCCGTCCAATCAAACAGCAACTGCAGCCCAAGGCAGACGCCAAAGAATGGAACCTCCCGCGCGATGAGTTC
>JAAXGS010000150.1 GCA_012271225.1 Dehalococcoidia bacterium
AGGCGATGCTGATGGATAACGGCGTGGCGCGCGCGCTGGATTCCGGCAGCGCCCCGCCGGAGACGCGCGGCGAGGCAGCGGGCGGTGGCTGGACGGTGCTTGTTCAGCACGTCGCGGAGTCATGGGGTGAATGGGAACGCCAGCGACAGGGCGGCGCGTTTCTCTTTCTGCTGTGGGGCGCAGCGGAGGCGCTGGTGTCCGATGATCCGGCCGGCGGCGCCGTCGCCGCGCATGCGCTCAAAGCCGGCAGCGCGTTCATTGTCCCCGCCGGCGCGTGGTGCCGCGTGATGGTGGATGAGCCGGCGAACCTGTTCATGGCCATCCGCGCCAATGACGTCGAGCGCATGGCGGCGCAGTAGCGAACGCTCCCTAGCTCTGCAGGATGCCGCGGATATGCAGCTGCTCCCGCAGGTAATCCATGTCCCTGCTGCCCTTGATGGCGTTGCAGGTGTGGCAGAGCAGCTGCAGATTGCCGATGGAATCCAGCCCTCCGCGGGAACGCGGTGTGATGTGATCAACGGTCAGCACGTGCAGCGGCAACTCATATTCGCAGCCGGCACATCTGCTCTGCTGACTTCGATACAGGAACGCCTTGTCGGACTGCGGGTCCACCGAGCTCTGCAGTGTCAGGGAATCGGTGCGGCGCGGGGGTTCCGTGTGGATCAGGGGCGTCCAATCCTCCCAGCCCTTCTCGCCCTCGCCGTTCATGGGTATCTGAAGCTCCCGCCGCGCCCGGTCGCGGAGCACATCCGCCGCCTGCGGCAGGATATCGATGCCAATCCACTGCCGCCCCAGCTTTTCCGCCGCGATGCAGGCGGTGGCGCAGCCGCAGAACGGATCAAGGACAAGATCGCCGGGGTTGGATGACGCCCTGATGATGCGCTCAAGCAGCGCCAGCGGCTTCTGCGTGCGCCAGCCGGTGTACTCCACATTCCGTGTCGAGTAATTGGTAAATCCTGGCGGATCCAGAAAGAGATCCTGCGGGGGTGTGCCCGCGTCCGCGTCCGCGTAGCGCTTGAGACCGGGCCATCGTCCGTCCTTTGGATGGTTTATCAGACCGGCGGCATCGAGAGCGTCGAGGCGTTCATGGATGCCCTCGATAGCGCGGTAGCCGGGGATGAAGTTCTGCTCAATGTATTCCGCATAGCGGCCGGTTCGCGGCGCAGCCCAATGCCGATCCGCGTCGGTCACGGAATAGTTTCGCCAGGCAAGGCCGGACTGACCCTGCGTCGCGCCGTCGCCGGTCAGATCAGCCGAACGGTAGCGTCCACGCTCATCAACGGACGGATACGCCCGGCGTAGGGCCTCATCGTCGCGCGGCGTTGCTACGTCATCACTATTGAACACGGGCCGCGGCCCCTTGGCATAGAAGAGAAGATAATCAAGAATGCGGCCGTAGCGCCGCGGATCATTATGTGAGGTTGCCCGTTTCCAGGCGATGTTGTTCAGGTAGTTGTTTGCGCCGAACAGGGCATCCATGATGCTCTTGAGATAATGAACGGCGGTGCTGTCGCAGTGCAGATAGATGCTGCCGTCCTGCTTGAGCACGCGGTGCAGTTCCAACAGGCGGACGCTCATGAACGTCAAATAGCCCGCCATGCTCTCGCCATGAGCGATCTTCGCGCCGTTGATCAGGTGAAACAGCGCGGGGCGGCGGATCTCGATTTCATCGATCCATTCCGTCTTCATGTCATCCAGCGTCCACACGTCATCGAACTCCGCGCCGCGCGCCTCACTGTCCAGGGGCGCGGAATAGGTGCGGTTGGAGTTGAAGGGCGGATCGAGATAGATCAGGTCGACGCATTCAGAGTTGATGCCGCGCAGAATGTCGAGATTGTCGCCCGTATAGATCGTGCGGCTGGGCACGTTGCAGACGTTCGCCACGCGGCATTCCCCCTAGCTCTGCAGGATGCCGCGGACCTGCAGCTGCTCCCGCAGGTAATCCATGTCCCTGCTGCCCTTGATGGCGTTGCAGGTGTGGCAGAGCAGCTGCAGATTGCCGATGGAATCCAGCCCTCCGCGGGAACGCGGTGTGATGTGATCAACGGTCAGCACGTGCAGTGGCAGCTCATACTCGCAGCCGGCGCATCTGCTCTGCTGACTTCGATACAGGAACGCCTTGTCAGACTGCGGGTCCACCGGGGTCTGCAGTGTCAGGGAATCGGTGCGGCGCGGGGGGGCCGTGCGGATCAGGGGCGTCCAATCCTCCCAGCCCTTCTCACCCTCGCCGTTCATGGGTATCTGAAGCTCCCGCCGTGCCCGGTCGCGGAGCACATCCGCCGCCTGCGGCAGGATATCGATGCCGATCCACTGCCGTCCCAGCTTTTCCGCCGCGATGCAGGCGGTGGCGCAGCCGCAGAACGGATCGAGGACAAGATCGCCGGGGTTGGATGACGCCCTGATGATGCGCTCAAGCAGCGCCAACGGCTTCTGCGTGCGCCAGCCGGTGCGTTCCTTGGACCACGCGCTCACGGGTCGTATATCGCTCCACTGATTCGTGGGAACCTGGCCGGGATTGCTGGCGAGATAGCGTTTCAGGGCTGGCATACCCCCTTGGGGAGAGTGGAAGATCAGATTTGCTGCGTCAAGCGCATTTAACCGCGCTAATGGGCTAGCAATGTCCTTGTAACCGGGAATGATGTTCTCATCTATCCATGTGGCGTAAGGTCCTCGCAAGGGCGCGTTCCATTGGCGCCCACTGTTGTTCGGGTCATGGCCCCGCCAAGGTTGACCGGTCTCGCCAGTCCCCAAGCGTGGCGCAGTTAAATCGCCGAGTCGAAACTTCCCTCTTTCATCCTCATGTCGATAGAAGCGGCGGACGTAATCCTCATCAAGCGGAACGCGGATATCGTCAGCGTTGATTGAATCGTTCCTGCTGTAGAACAGAATCGTGTCCCGCACCCGGCCAAACTTTTTGGAATCATTGTGCGCGGACGTTCGCTGCCAACTGATCGCAACCTGAAACTGAGCGACCCCAAAGATGGCGTCCATAATCGCCTGCAGATAGTGCCCCGCCGTATCGTCGCAGTGCAGATAGATGCTGCCGTCCTGCTTGAGCACGCGGTGCAGCTCCAGCAGGCGGATGCTCATGAACGTCAGATAGCCCGCCATGCTCTCGCCGTGAGCGATCTTCGCGCCGTTGATCAGGTGAAACAGCGCGGGGCGGCGGATCTCGATTTCATCGAGCCACTCCACTTTCATGTCACTCAGCGTCCACACGTCATCGAACTCCGCGCCGCGCGCCTCACTGTCCAGGGGCGCGGAATAGGTGCGGTTGGAGTTGAAGGGCGGGTCGAGATAGATCAGGTCGACGCATTCAGAGTTGATGCCGCGCAGAATGTCGAGATTGTCGCCCGTGTAGATCGTGCGGCTGGGCACGTTGCAGACGTTCGCCACGCGGCAT
>JAAXGS010000151.1 GCA_012271225.1 Dehalococcoidia bacterium
GGCAGGACCGTGCGCGGATCCAGCAGGAGCCTGTCATCATCGATGCGTCCAATGACGGGGGGGTGGACGGTGGAGGCGCGCAGCCGCGCGGAGAGCGTCACCGCCGCGGCCCGGCGCGGCTCAATGGCGAGGGCGCGGGTTGGCAGCGTCCCGCCGGGCAGGCTGCCCCCGCCGACCGCCGTCTCCGCCGCCGCAACGCTCAGCCCCTCCCCGCCGATCTCCGCGCGCCATCGAAGCGCGCGTTCCTCCAGCGAGGAGATGTCCGCGGAGATCATGCGCCACACCGGAATCTCCCGCGTTGCCGCGCCCCGCGCGTACGCCTGCAGCGTGGCCGTGAGCGCGGCAAGGTCGAGCTTGTCGATGCGGACAGCGCGGGCCAGCGGGCGGTCTCTCATTCTTTCAATGAGATCACGCCGTCCGACGGCGATGCCGGCCTGCGGCCCGCCCAGCAGCTTGTCGCCGGAGAAGAGCGCGAGGTCTGAGCGGTCTCGCTCCAGCGCGGAGCGGACGGTCGGCTCCGGCGCAAGGCCGAATTGCGTGGTGTCCAGCAGGCAGCCGGAGCCCAGATCATTGATCAGCGGCACGCCGTGGGCATGGGCAATCCGGGCGATGTCCGCCGCGTCCGGCGTGGCCGTGAACCCCGTGAGGGCGAAGTTGCTGCGATGGACCCGCAGCAGCGCGCCCGTGTTCTCCGTCAGCGCGTCAGCGTAATCCTCAGCGTAGGTTCGGTTGGCCGTGCCCACCTCCACCAGGGCCGCGCCGCTCTGCCGCAGCACGTCCGGAATGCGGAAGCGCCCGCCGATCTCCACGGCCTCGCCCCGAGAGACGATGACCTCCGTGCCCTGGGCGAGGGCCGTCAGCGCGAGCAGCACGGCGGAGGCGTTGTTGTTGACGACGATGGCGGCCTCCGCGCCGGTCAGGAACCGTAGCAGCCTCTCCGGATGCGCGTGGCGGGACCCGCGCTGCCCGGCGGGCAGGTCATATTCGAGATCGGAATACCCCCGCCCCACGGCGTGCATGGCGTCCAGCGCGGCCTGACTGAGCGGCGCGCGCCCCAGGTTGGTGTGAATGATGATGCCGGCCGCGTTGATGACGCGGCGGGGGCGCGGCCTGAGGAGGCCGTCCACAGACGCCAGCACGCTCTGCGTAAGATCGTCCACGTCCGGCGCGGCATTCATCGCGCCGGAGATGATCGAATCACGCGCGGCGTCGAGGGCTTCCCGCGCCGCGTGCGTCAGCGCCTCCGCCCCCGCCGTGTCCACGAGGGCTTGCAACGGCGGGCTGCCCAGCAGCCGATCGACGCTCGGCAAGAGGCGCAGGAGCCCCTGCGCCTCCGCCCCCGTCTCCGGCTTGGACCTATCTCCTGTCTGCATAGAGCCCGTACTGATTGTCTCCGTCCTGCCCCGGAACGAACGCCATCATGACAAACATGACCAAGCCGCCAAGCGGGATGAGGCTGATCAATGACCACCAGCCTGACGCTCCAAGGTCGTGCCATCGTTGGGCTGATACGGCAAAGAGTACCCATATGCCCACGGGATAGAGCACGACGGTTATCGCTAGCAGGATTGCGACCAGGTACGCAAGAAGCCATCCGCCCCGCGCGCAGCGCCCGTCGAAACTGAACATCCAACCCATAGTCCCAACCTTCCCCTTCGATTGGCGATGTCATGATGACCGTACGCACAGCGCGTATCGGGTGAAGTGTACGGTATCCTTCAGGGAGCGGAAACTGTTGGCGATTCGGCGCGCCCGCGCTCGTTGGGCGGAAATCGTGCCGTATACTACTAGTTCGGGCGTGAGCGCCCCGAGACGACACGAGAGACCGGAGGGGGAACCCGGCTTTGCCCGGACGCGAGGGGGATGTGGAATGCAGGTCATTGGCCTGACGGGCGGAATCGCCAGCGGCAAGAGCCTGGT
>JAAXGS010000152.1 GCA_012271225.1 Dehalococcoidia bacterium
GGAGAACGGCCTGACGATTACCACAAGCGTCTTCGGGACCAGCTTCTTTGTCCTGACGGGCTTTCACGGCACGCACGTGGCCATTGGCGTGTTCATGCTGCTGACGCTGGTCGGCGCGTCCATCGTGGGCCGCCTTCAGCCGCAGCACCACCTGACGGTGGAATTGGTCGGCCTGTACTGGCATTTCGTCGACATCGTGTGGATCGTGATCTTTACGGTGGTGTATCTCATCCCGTCATAGCGCGGGCAGGCAGGAGAGGCAAACGGAGAAAACGATATGGCGATGATGGAGCAACAGGCGCATGCCGCGGAGGAGCATCCGACTCCCCGAACCTATATCAACGTCGCGATCATCCTCTCGGTCATCACAATCATTGAGGTTGCGGTTGTCATTATTGACCTGGCGGCCATCATCCTCATCCCCTCTCTGCTGATCCTGTCCGCCATCAAGTTCGCCTTTGTTGTGGGCTGGTTCATGCATCTCAAATTTGACGCGCGGCTCTATCAGGCGCTGTTCCTGGGCGGACTGTTCCTTGCGATTGCGGTTCTCCTTGCGCTTGTGGCGCTGTTTGAGAACTTCACGCTGCCCTCAGTCGGATAAACGAGCGGGACACAGGACGCGGAACGGCGAGGCCGGAGCGACAATGGAGCACAACGACCAACACGATACGGTGAACAATAACGTGCGGGAGAGGCTGCTCTTTCCCATCCTGTTGTCGGTCGCCGCCCTGGTTATCACGGTGGTGCTCATCGTCGTTATTGGCGAGTTCCTCCTGCTGTTTGGGCATGACTACCTCACCATTGGCGGTGAGCACGTGGTTCCGCAGGTCTTTGTGGCTCTCGGACTGGCCCTCATTTGCCTGGTGGGTTTCGCCATTGCGGCCGCCCGACTCGCGCCGGACGACGACGACTCTCACTAGTTCGCGCTGCCCCTCAACAGCGACCTGCCGCGCGGCGCGCAGTCTCACCCGATGGCGGCGCGGCATGGGCATTGTGACGTAGGATTGCGGCATGGATGGCATCGGCAATATCGCCCGCGCGTGGTCATTGGAGCCGCTTGTGCTGTTCCTTGTGGGGCTGCTCGGCGTCATGTACATCCGGGGATGGCGCGGAATCCGCCCTGTCAAGGTTCGCGTCATCACGCCGCTGCGCGCCGCCGCGTTCCTGTCCGGCCTGTTTCTGCTGCTGTTGGTGCTGATCTCCCCGCTGGACGCGCTTGGCGCGCGGCTGTTTGCCTTCCACATGACGCAGCACATGCTGTTGACGCACGTTGCAGTTCCCCTGATCCTGCTCGGCGCGCCGGTGCTGCCGATTCTGCGCGGCATGGGCTACGGCATTCGCCGCGTGACGATTGTGCCGTTGGCCCGGTCTGAAATCGCACGGCGGGTGTTTCACGTTGCCCAGCATCCCCTGTTCTCTCTGGCCGTGTTCGTCGGCTGCATCTGGGCGTGGCACGTTCCGGCCATGTACACCGCCGCCCTCACGAATGACCTCGCCCACATCGCGCAGCATGGAACCTTCATCGGCTTCGCCGCGCTGTTCTGGTGGAGCATCATTGATCCGACGCCGCTGCCCGGCAGGCTGCCGTACCTGGCTCGACTGGTCATGGTCGTACTGGCCCTGTCCCTGACGTTTCCGTTGGCGGCCATGCTGACCTTCTCCGCGGCTCCGTGGTATGAGCCGTACGTCACGCAGGCGCCGCTGTGGGGACTGGACGCGATGACAGACCAGCAGATCGGCGGCCTGATCATGTGGGTTGGGGGCATTGCGCCGTATTTCATCGCGATTGCGGGCCTGTTTGCGGTTGCCGTCCGCCATGACGAGGAGGAGACGCGCCGCTCACGCAGAATGTTGTACGCGGAGGGCCGGAACCATGCGTCGCACGGGACGGCGGCAGGATGATGCCCTCCGTGTCCGATACGGCAAACTCACGCGCCCAGAACACCCTGTTGGCGCTTGCGGCGGCGGCGGCGGTCGCCACCCTCTTTCTCATCAGCCTGGGCAGCTTTGTGCGGGTGACCGGCTCCGGCCTGGCCTGTCCGGACTGGCCGCTCTGCCACGGCAGCCTCATTCCGCCGCTTGAGTATCACGTTCTGATTGAGTACTCGCACAGGCTTACTGCGGCGGTTGTCGGCCTGCTCGTGGCCGCAATGCTCATCGTGGCGCTGATCGCCGCCCGCAGGGGCGATGCCGCGGCGCGGCGGGCGTTCCTTCCGGCCACCGTCACGTTCGTTCTCACAATGACGCAGGCCGGTCTGGGCGGCGTTGCCGTCCTGACGGAACTCCCGCCGGCCATCGTCACGCTCCATCTGTTCCTTGCGGAGGCCATTCTGGCCATGCTGATGGTGACAATCCTTGCCGCGGCCCCTCGCCGCGCGCCCGCGCCAGCGTCCACGGGCATGACCGCCCCCGACGCGCGGCGTCTGTTCCTGTGGGCCGTCATCGCGGCGGCCATGACACTGGCGATGGTCCTCTCCGGATCGTATGTCGTTGCGGAGGGGGCGACGCTGTCATGCGGCAGCGGGTTCTCGGCGTGGCCGCTCTGCGACGGCGCAGTCATGCCGAGCGGATTCGCCGCCAACGTCCACATGGGACACCGTTTCGTTGTGGCGCTTGGCGTTGTCACCACGGGCGCGGCGGCATACCTCGCGTGGCGGCAGCGCGGCGTAGACCGAATGGTGAGCCGCGTGGGGCAGGGCGCGCTGCACCTGCTTGTGGTTCAGGTGATTGTGGGCGCGCTTGTTCCCTGGACGGAGTTTCATCACGCCGCCCGGGTGGCGCACATCACGCTCGCGTCGCTGACATGGGCGGCGGCGGTCCTTCTGATCCTGCTGGCCGCGCGCGCGAGGGCGAATGCCGCGCGGAATGGCCGCGCGGGGGAGTGGACGGGAGCCGAGACGATGCCGCCCACGCCGGCCGGGGGGTCCGACACGGCCCCGGCGACCCTTCTGGATATCGCGTCCGACTATTTCTGGCTGACCAAGCCGCGCGTCATGGTCCTGCTGTTGCTGACGGCGCTTGGCGGCATGGTTCTGGCGGCGGAGGGACTGCCGAATCTCACGGTGGCCGTTGCCGTTCTTCTTGGCGGCGCGCTGGCGTCCGGCGGAGCGGGCGCGATCAACCACGGACTGGAGGGCAACATCGATGCCGCCATGTTCCGCACGCGCCACCGCCCCGTGGCGAGCGGCCGGGTGACGCCCAGAACGGCCATCGCCTACGGCGTTGCGCTGAACGTGCTGGCGTTCACCGTGCTTTCCGTCGGCGCGAATCCGCTGGCCGCCTCACTGGCCCTGAGCGGAGCGCTGTTCTATGTCTTTGTCTACACGCTGTGGCTGAAGCAGACAACCACGCAGAACATTGTGATTGGCGGCGCGGCCGGCGCGGTTCCGCCGCTTGTTGGGTGGGCCGGCGTCACNNCCCCATTTCTGGGCGCTGGCGCTGATGATCAAGGACGACTATGAACGGGCGCGCGTGCCGATGATGCCGGTCATACTTGGAGAGGAGCGCACCAGAACGGCGATCTTTCTCTATACAATCCTGGTCAACATTCTGGCGCTGCTTCTCTACATCTCCACTCCGCGCCTGAGCGTGGTGTACCTTGCGGCGGCCATGGCGCTTGGCGGCCTGTTCACGTACTACGCCTATCGTCTGCTCACGGACAAGCACCGCGCCGCCATGCTGCGCCTCTACAAGTTCTCACTGCTCTATCTTGCGCTGCTCTTCCTGGCCGTCATGGTTGATCAGGTGATGTAGACGTCAACCTCATTCACTCGGTTGCGAGGCATCGTCTTCTTCGGCGCCTTCGTTGCTGTTCGGCATCGATTCCTGCAGGGAATCGATCTGGGACTGAATGTCAGCCTGCCTCCTGGCCATGTAATACAGATAGCCAAAGAAGATAATCCACACGATTGCGTATGCCGCAAACACAAAGAGGGGGTTGAAGTCGCCGAATCCGTTATCCACGTTCATTGCCCCTCTGCCGCCGCGCGCAGCGCGTCCAGGTTCTGCTGCGCCTCCTCGACCCGCATGCGCATGCGTATCAGATAGACGTACAGCAGAATGAAGGCCAGCATGCCCGCCAGAAACGGCACTAGAATCGCGCTCTCCGGCCTGTCCGTGGCCGACTGAAGGGTTGGCAGGGGGTGGAGGTACGTCCAGAGGTACACGGAGAAATACGTCACCGGGACATTGACGAACCCCAGAATGCCGATGACGGCCGCGGTGCGCGCGGTCCCCGGCGCGCGTCCGCTGAGGGAGCGCAGCATGAGATACGCGATGTAGCTGAGCCACATGACCAAAGTCGTGACAAGGCGGGCATCAGACCAGCTCCACCACGCTCCCCAAACGGGCCGCCCCCAGATGGACCCCGTTACCAGGACGAGAGTCGTCAGAATGACGCCAATCTCCGCGGAGGCGTACGCGAGACGGTCCCATCGAGGGCGGCGTGTCCGGAGGTACACGCCGCTTGCGACGGCGGTGATCGCTATGGACAGATACGCCACCAGAGCGGTCGGCACATGAATGTAGTAGATCCTGTGGTGTATGCCCTGAACGCGCTCGTCTGGCGACTCCACAATGGCCAAATAGAGGGCGATGAGCATTGCCGCGAAGGCAGCAACGCCGATGACGTTTGCGGGTGTCAGAGTAGACGGGGCAGATCGCATTCGTGCAGTGGTCCTGAACCGGAACTGCGGTAGTCAGAGCGGATTGGCCGCGCGCCGCATGGTCATGCCGCATCCTGACGATACGGCTCACCGCTCCACAGTAGCATAAAAGAGCAGCGCGGACAGGACGACAAAGATGAGGTCGTAGGCCGCGAGAACTGCGAGCCACGGTTGGATATCCTCCCAGGGGCGGCCATCGATGGCGAGGCCCGTCGCGCGGACGGCGGCGATGATCACCGGAACGAGCAGGGGCAGCAGCATGATGGGCAGCAATGCCTCACGAGCGCGCGCCTGCGCAGCGATGGAGGACAGGATTGTTCCCACGCCGGCGATGCCGATGTTCCCCAGCAGGAACGTTGGGAGAAGCGCCGGCTGAAGGAGCTGCAGGTTGAAAAGCAGGGCGGACAGCGGCACAATCACCACCTCAAGCATGGTGAGCAGGACAACGTTGGCCGCCGCCTTCGCCAGATAGAGAGCGCCGGGGTCGGTGGGGCTTAACAGGATGCCCTCCAGAGAGCCGCGCTCATCCTCACGGGCGAATGACCGCCCCAGCGCGAGCAGGCTGGCGAAGATGATTGCGACCCAGAGCACTCCGGGCGCCACGAGGGTGAGAACCGCTCCCCGCAGATCGAATGAGAACTGAAAGGCGATCAACGCGGCGACGGCGAAGACGGCCATCGGCGCGGCAGTCTCACGGGAACGAAACTCAACGGCGAGTTCCTTGCGGAGAAGGAGCCAAAACTGCGCCGCATAGCCGGGCGGAGTGTTTTTTGGCCCGGTTGCTTGACTAGGGGATTTCATGCGGTCACGTCAGCGTGGCCGGGCGGCGCTTGCGGCTGTTGTCAGGGCTGGGCGATTGAGTGAGGGATTGCATGTGGTCACGTCAGCGTGGCCCTCGGGGCGATCTGCTCCGCCACTTGCTCACGGCGGCGTTCCGAACTGAGCGAGCTCACGCCGTGAGACGCAGAATCGTATTCGATTGCGCCGTTCCGCAGAACGATATCGCGGGTGGTCAGGGCGACGCCCAGGTCGATGCTGTGCGTGGCGAGAACAACCGTGACGTCCGCCCCCCGTTCCGCGATATACCGCGTCAACAGATCCCGCGCCGCCGCATCCAGACCCGTCTCCGGCTCATCCAGGATCAGGAGCGCCGGCGTGTGGATCAGCGCCCGCATCAGAGAGACGCGCTGCGTCATTCCGCGTGAGAGCGTTCTGACCGGGTCGGCGCGCCGTCCGGCAAGCCTGAACCGTTCAATCAGTTCATCCGCGCGCGTTCCGGGGTCCGGGACGCCGTTCAGCTGCGCGTACAGCGCCAGATTCTCCCGCATGGAGAGCTCCTGATACAGGTGACTCTGATGGCTGAGCGTTCCAATCCGCGCCCGGACGCGCGCGCCCTCTCGCCCCCAGGGCTGCCTGCCGAACACGTGAATCCTCCCGCCGCTGGGCCGCAGGAGGCCGGACATCAACCGGAGCAGCGTCGATTTTCCCGCCCCGTTATCACCGAAGACGGCGATCCGCTCCCCCTCGGCAACCGTCGCGGTAACCCCCCGGAGGGCGGATCGCTGGCCGTAGCTCTTTTCCAGGCCGGCGCATTGGATGACGACGGCGGTGTCGGCGCCACGGCTGCTCTGGGCCGTTTCGATAGTCACTGCGCGCGCCCCCCATCAAAGATCCGCCGCAGGAGGTCCCGGTGAGACCTGCTGGCGGTATCGTATTCCTCCTGCGTGATCTCGCCGGATTCGCGCGCGTCCTCAAGGCGCGCCAGCTCCCTTAGTGCCTCCTCTCGCCGCTCCTGTAGCAGATCAGGCTCAACGGCGGGCGCGGGGCGGGCGCGGCGTCGAAGGTAGCGCGTCCAGTAGACGGCAAGGGCGGCGGCGATGAGCGCTGCGGTCACCACGCCAAGCGCCGCGGTGCGCAGAGTGCCCTCAAGGCTGCGGCTGCGCGCGCCGGCGCTCAACGGCAGGTCCGCCAGGACGCCGCTCACGGTCTCCCCGGCGGGCAGTGACGCGATCTCATAGCGCGCGTACGTTTCACCGGAGACCTCTGAATCCGCCATGTGAACCCATGCCGGGCCGGGCCGATACGTGATCTCCCCGGGCACAAGCAGGCGGACAACCTGCGCGGGGTAGGGGTAGGTCTTGCTCCATGCGAAAACGTTCGTGGTGTAGAGAACGCCGTAGGTGACGATGTACTCCTCAACGCCAGGCATCACGGGGATGATTGAATAGACGTCACGACTCTCCGGCGCGAGCACAAGGCTGCCCGGATTGTGGACTGATTCAAGATCAAACGCCATTGCCGGCAGCGGGAGTTGCACCGTGAGCCTGGTGTTCAGAGGATCCTGCCCCACATACGCCCTGTCGCTCGTGTTCTCATAGGTCGTGACCTGAAGGACGCGCAATATGCCCGTATCGTCCCTCACCGGCGTGATGGCGGAACTGTCGCCGATAATGTGAATGACGGATGGGTCGGTCGTTAGTTCATAGATCAGCAGCTCAGGCGGCCCCTGTCTCTCAATCGTGGAGATATACGGGACGCTGAAGAAGCGAACATCGTTGTGCGCGGCGGACAGGGTGTAGGTGACCTCCCGATCGGCGATGACTCCATCAAATGATACGCGCCCATCCCCGCCGGCCTCTGCCTCCAGCCGCTGCAGCTCCGTATCCTCGCTGTCAAACACCTGCAGGGTCACAATCAGCCCCTCCGGAATGGATGCCCCCTCTGTGCCGTTGATGGCGACCGCCTCAAGGGTAACCGGCGTGCCTGCCTGCGGCGTTGATTCAAGGGCGTCCTGCGCGTGAGTTTCCGCCGCCCCCGCCCGCATGAGCATGATTGCCGCGCACAGCACGATGAGGACAGTGGTTGCGCCAGCCCGGAGCGCGCGTCGGCGCGGACGCGCGGGGAGGGTAGGCGCGCCTGCCCCGATTTCCCCGGCCGTCATAACGGAGGATCGGCCTCGCTGTTCGCAGGAGCGGATTCGGCGCTGCGCTTGCGGCGAAGCCACACGGCCGACTCAATCTCCTCATCAAGCACCTGCTCGCGGCCCTCGATCTCGCGTATCAGGGCGGCGGCGCGGCGCACGGCCGGCAGGCGCGCGGCGCGGTGCTCGAAGGCGCTGATATTGCCGCGGGCCAGCTCGTCATCGAGATCCATGATTGCCGTCAGCGCCGTGTTGCGCTCCTCCCGCATGCGACCAAGATCGGAGAGATCGTCGGCGGGGGTGGCCGTATCAGCCGCCCGTCCGGTTCGGATCAGCGGCAATGCGAGGGCCGCGATGGTCACGGCCACGGCGGCGAGCGTCAGGCTCGCGGCGATCAGCTCCACGCTGCCCTCAATCCGCGTCTCCCGTGATGCGGCCGATCTCACGCGTGACGATCTCATCGTCATCCGTCTGGGGGCGGTTGTCAGAGGATGGGGCAGGCAACGGGGCCTGCTCCCTCCTCCTCCTGCGCAGGCCGCTCACGACGATGACTGCGCCAAACAGGGCAATGAGCGGCGGGGCAAGCCAGACGCCCCAGCCGACGCCCTGCAGCCGCGGCTCCCTCAGAACGGCAGGGCCATAGCGCTCCACGAAGAAGTCCTGTATCTCCTGCTCCGTCGCGCCGTCATCCACCAGTTGCTGCACGCGCGCCCGCATCTGCCGAGCGATCGTCGCGTTGGATTCCGTGATGGCCTGCCCGTCGCACACCGGACACTGGAGCTTGTTGGCGATCGCGCGCGCCTCCGGTGAGAGGGCAAGCAGGTCCAGTTCAGTGCGGGAGAAATCGCCTGTGTCATCGGTCTGGGCGGAGAGCGCGGCGGGCTGCATAAGCATGACGGCGGCCACCGCCAGGAGCGCCATTAGCGTCAACGGAACTGCCGCGCCTCTGCGCGGGCGGGTCTGCCTGATCATGGCTGTTTCCGGCAGCCCGGGCCTACCGTGTTTCCGCCGCCGGCCACGGCGCGGGCGCCTCCCACACCGGACGGCGGGCGGGCACTCGACCGGGCCATGCGGTGATCAACAGGGCCAGAAAGATCAGTGAACTGCCCACCCAGACCAGGCTCATGAGCGGGTTGATGAAGATGGCGAACGTGGCGGA
>JAAXGS010000153.1 GCA_012271225.1 Dehalococcoidia bacterium
CACATATACCGTTCAGGGGCTCGTGCGGCAGATGGGAGCCGTCCCGCGCCCGCTCGGCATCGCGCGGGACACGGAGGACTCCGTGCGACGGCACGCGGCGCTGGCGCGGGAGACGGACCTGTTGATCACCTCCGCCGGCGTCTCCGTCGGCTACTACGATCTCGTCAAGCAGGTGCTGCAGTCGCTTGGCGATGTCCACGTCTGGGCCGTCCGGATGCGGCCGGGCAAACCCGTCGTGTTCGGGGTCATGCGTGGAACGGCGCAGGAGCCGTGGGACAGGGGTGTGCCGCATCTTGGCCTGCCCGGGAATCCCGTCAGCGCGATGGTGGTGTTTCATATGCTTGCCCGCCCGGCCCTGCGCAAGATGATGGGGCACGCCTCATGGGAATCGCCGTCCGTGACCGCTGTGCTTGATGATCCCATCCATAATGAGGACGGACGCCGCGTCTATGCCCGGGCGCACGTCTACCGGAGCGAGGACGGCCGGATGCGCGCGCAGCTCTCCGGGCCGCAGGGCTCCAATATCCTGACCGCAATGGCGCGCGCCAACGGCCTGGCCATCTGTCCGGAGGACGTCACGCATCTGGACCCGGGAGACGAGACGCGCGTCGAGCTGCTGGGCGTCACGACTATCAGCAGCGTCGATGCCGCTCCGCCCCTCGCGTGAGGATGACCCTGGCCCGGCGGGGCCTGATGGCGGCGCTGGGCCTCCTCGCGGCGGCCTACGTCGTCATCGCGTGGACGATGGTCTCCATGGCCGTTGTCGCAGACCGTGAGCCCGTTGAGAGCACGCCGGCGGAGTACGGCATGGCGTATGAGGATGTCGCGTTCCTGCCGCGCATGCCGGAGCAGCGCGCGGACGAGGGCCCTCTCACCCTGCACGGCTGGTGGATCCCCGCCGACACCGGCCAAACCGGCGAGGAATCGTCCGCCGTCATCATCGTCCATGGGCTGGACAGCAACCGCGCCCGTGAGCCGGAGACCTGGATGCCGTTCATTCGCTCGCTCAGGGATCAGGGGTTTTCCGTGCTGCTGTTCGATCTGCGGGCGCACGGCGAGTCTGACGGAGAGATCACGTCAGCCGGCTACTATGAGCGCTATGACGTGCTGGGCGCGTTTGACCTGGCGCAGAACCGCTACGGCGTTCCGGCGCGCCGCGCCGGGGTCCTCGCCTTCTCCATGGGCGGCGCGGCATCCGTGCTGGCAGCGGCGGAGGAGCCGCAGCTGCGCGCCCTGGTCATTGACAGCTCCTTCGCCAACATAGACGACCTCTTTGCGGTGGAGATCGCGGATCGCACGCCGCTGCCCGCCTGGACCGTTGGCGCGCTCAGGCCGGGCATGGAGCTCCTGGCGCGGATGCGCTACGGCATCCGCCTCTCGGCCCTCAAACCTGAGGAGGCCATCAGCGAGATCGGCTTTCCGGCGTTGCTCATCCACGCGGAGGACGACACCAGGATCGACATCGGGCACTCAGAGCGCATCGCCGCCGCGGCAACGCATCCGCAGACAACACTGCTCCGTTTCCCGGACGGCGGCCACAGCGGGGCGTATGAGGCGCACCCGCAGGAGTTCCTGACGGCCGTGGCAGCGTATTTCCGGCGGCAGTTTGGCGCGCAGCCGCCATGATTGACACTCAACCGCGCCCGCGCCTAGAATAAGCCGCTTTCGGCAACGTGGGGTGAGGCAGTTCATCGGGGGGTATTGTGTCGACACGCGCTTTCATTCTGGTAGAGACGTCCGTGGGCAAGACCCAGGAAGTTGTCACTGAACTGAGAAAGGTCCCTGAGATGACCTCCGTCGACGCCGTGACGGGCCCGTATGATGTCATCGCGACGATTGAGGCGGAGGACCTGAATACGGTGGGCAGCCTTGTCGCCAGCAGGATCCACACCATCGGGGGCATCCTGCGCACCGTGACCTGCCTTTCCGTCACGCTTTAGGAGAGGGAGAGCAACAACGCCACGCCGGCAGTGGCGCGGCGGGAGTTCCGCCTGCCGGAGGTGTTTCCGCCCCACTGCGCTGAGCTGCAGTAAGCCCAAAGCGAGAGCGGTGGCGGGAAACGCGCGACACGGCCACACACGGGGAGCAAGCCATGGACTTTCGATTCTCACGCGAGGACGAGGCGTTCCGACAAGAGGTGCGGGAGTTCGTCACCACGGAATGGGACGCACGGGGCTACGATCCTGTCGGCGCGTCCATCGCCTCCTATGATCTTCATACGCATGAGGCCATCGACCTGGTCAAGGAATGGCAGCTCAAGCTCGCCGACAAGGGTTGGTGGACGCTGCACTGGCC
>JAAXGS010000154.1 GCA_012271225.1 Dehalococcoidia bacterium
GGCCGCTTTCACCGAGATCATGGCGAGCGCAGCCGCGGCCGAGCCAAACGTCGCAATAGATGGCGTCACCGTTCAGTCCCAGGCCCCGGCCGGCGGCGTTGAGGTGATCATCGGCATGACGCGGGATGACCAGTTCGGGCCCGTTGTCATGTTCGGCCTGGGGGGAATCGCGGTTGAGGTGCTGCAGGACGTCGCGTTTCGCATCGCCCCCCTCACCGGGAGGGACGCGGGAGCGATTATCCGGGAGATCAAGGGCTATCCCCTGCTGACCGGCCACCGCGCGACCCGGCCGGTTGATCTTGACGCCCTTGAAAGCATGGTCACGGCGGTCTCAGACTTTGTGAGCGAGACGCCGGGGATTGCCGAACTGGATCTCAACCCCATTCTCGCGTACGCGGACGGCGCAATTGCCGTTGACGCGCGCATGGTGCTGACAGCGGACGGCGACGCCTGAGAGCGCCGCCTCGCCCGGCGCCTGACGCGCCCCGGAGACAAGGAGCACACGGATGGATGCAACACGGAAGGCCAATCTGGATCGGGCGTTCAACCCGCGCCTCATCGCGGTTGTCGGTGACAAGAAGATCAGCGATTACATGTGGCTGAAGAGCGTCCGCGACGCCCAGGCAAAGGTCGTCTCGGTGCAGATTGATGAGAATGAGATTCCGGGCATTCTGGAGTTGGGCTTTGAGAACTACCCCAGCCTGGCGGACGTTCCCGGGCAGGTGGACTACGTGATCGTCGCCGTGCCGCGCCCCGTCGCGCCGCGCATTGTGGCGGACGCGATCAGCGCCGGCGCGGGCGCCGCGGCCCTCTTCACCTCCGGCTTTGCGGAAACCGGCGAGGACATCGGCATCCAACTGCAGGATCAGCTGACGCAGATGACGCGAGACGCCGATTTCAACCTCGTCGGGCCCAACTGCATGGCCCTCTATCACTCCAGAGTGGGGATCCGCAACTCCGCTGACCAGTGGATCGGCGAGGGCGGCGATATTGGATTCATGTCCAACTCCGGCACGCACGCGACGGGCTTTGTGATCCGCGCGCGCACATGCGGCCTCTATCCTCTGAAATCCATCAGCATGGGCAACAGCATCTCCATCGATCAGGGCGATTGGCTGGAGTATCTTGGCGATGACCCGGACGTCGCGTCCATCGGAATGTACATCGAGGGGACGCGGGACGGGCGCAAGTTCTTTGAGGCGCTGCGCGACGTTGCCGCCCGCAAGCCGGTCATCATCTGGAAGGGCGGTCAGACGCGGGAGGGCGCGCGAGCCGCAGCCTCGCACACCGGCCATCTCGCCTCTGATATGGCGCTGTGGGACGCGATGATCCGCCAGACGGGCGCAATCCGTGTTGATACGCAGGATGAGTTGATGGACGCCTTCAAGGCGTTGACGTTCATGAAGCCGTTCACCGGCAACCGCATGGGCATCATCGCGCAGACGGGCGGGCAGTCCGTCCTGGTGTCCGATGCGTTCGGGCGCGAGGGACTGACCGTGCCGGACCTGACCACGGAGAGCTACGACATCCTGCGCCCCATCGTGACCGTTGTCGGCGGCAGCTACAAAAACCCGCTGGACGTCTCCGGCTCATTGACCAGCATCGAGCGCGGGCGCGAGATGCTGGACGCCCTTGCCGTCGATCCGAACACGGACATCATCGTCATTGAGGCCAGTATTGGGTTCATCTCCCGCCGGCTGGAACGGCAGGGACAGGGGACGGACGACCTGATCGACATGTTCAAGAGCTTTCAGGAGTCGAGCGACAAGCCCTTTGGCGTAATCGCGACCTGGAATCAGGATGAGGCGGCGCTCGCGGAGTTCCGCCGTCAGGTGGCGGACCGCGGCATCGCGGTGTTCCCGTCCTTCCAGGACGCGGCCCGCGCCATCCGCCGCCTCCGTGAGTTCCACGTCACCCGCGCGGAGCTGGCCGCAGTTGGTGAACGCCCCTAATAAAGCCCGCGGGAAGCCTGCAGGCCACCCAGCGCGCCGCCGCTCCCATTGTTGACAGGGCGGGCGCCAGGCCCTGCTTGCCCTAATCCCTTACGCCGCGGAGTATCATAGGTGGGTGATACGTCCCCATAGATAAGAAACCCCGAATGGTGTGACGGCAATGGTGACGCAGGACATCGGCACAGAGCCTTGGCGGGCACGCCTCAGCCTCCCGGTGTATACCGTTGGCGCGGCGGCACGCTACGCTGAAACCAATACCCAACGGGTGAGCTACTGGCAACGCGGAGGCGGGGACGGACAAACAGCCACGCTGTCCCGTTCATCGAATACTCGCCTACTCTCCTATCTGGATTTGATCGAGGTGGCCTTTGTCGCAACGATGCGTTCTCTGGGTGTGCCGCTGGTCAGAATCCGCCGCGCGCGGGAATATGCCGTCAAGGAACTCAAAACGCAGCACCCCTTTGCGGATTACAACTGGAAGAGCAAGGGCTTGCATCTCTTGCTCCAACTGCGAGAACTCGAGCCGGACGCGCAGGTTGACAACGCCATCATCGGGGACACGCACGGCCAAATGGCATGGCACGGCATGGTCACCGAACGATTCGGTGAGTTTGATTATGAGGGCGGCCTGGTGCTGACATGGCATCCCCGTGGGCGAGACAACGGTGTCACCATCGATCCGCGAATCGTCTTCGGCACTCCCGCGGTGCGGGGGGTGCCCACCTGGGCGATCAGGCAGCGGTATGAGGCCGGCCAAACTCAGGAAGACATTGTTGACGACTTCCGGCTTGACGTGAAAGACGTCATGGACGCTCTCACCTTCGAGGGTTTGCGGCCTTCCCGCTGAATGAGCCTCCGCCCGGCTGCGCCCACGTTGTTCTTTGACAGGGATGTGGGCATCCGTCTACCGGAAACGTTGGAACGGCTGCGGTTGGGCGTGCCGATTGAGTTTCACCAGAAGCACTTTCCGCAGGACGCAAAGGATGATGAGTGGATGCCTGAAATCGGGGCGCGCGGATGGACCCTGATCGGCCATGACAGCCGGCATCATCTGGTCGCCGCAGAGCGCGCGGCAATCATGGATTACCAACTCGGGTGCTTCTATCTTTGGGGCAATTCCGCGCCGCTCTGGGAGAAGATGCGCTGTTTCCTCCGGGCATTTGAACGTATCCTGCACACGATTCAGACATCTCGCCCGCCCTTCATCTTCAGAATCACGGAGACCGGCCGGCTCACCCGGATCGCTCTGTAATCCGATACGCCCTTACCTGTCCACCCCATCCGGCCATGACCACCACCATCACCCTTTCTCCCGCTGAGACGCGGCGCTTCCGCGTCCTCTCTCAAGGGCTTGACGCGCCCGATGCTCCCCCGCCCGCATCATCATCATCCAGGAAGCCCAGCGACGGCGGCGGCCACCCCCAGATCCGGGACATCGTCGCGCAGACGGGCGGCATTCAGGCGCAGGACATGAACGCCGCCCCGCTGCAGATCAGGGCGCGCAGCGCGGGGCTCACCGCGGCAGACCTCCACCGGGCCCTCGTTGAGGAGCGTTCCATCGTCCGCACATGGGCCATGCGCGGCACGCTGCACCTCATCGCCTCTGCGGATCAGGCATGGATGGCGGCTTTGACCGGCCCGCCCGCCCTTGCGGCCGGCCGCGGCCGGC
>JAAXGS010000155.1 GCA_012271225.1 Dehalococcoidia bacterium
CGTTTCGGCACGATGTTCTCACTCTGTTTGACCATGCTGCCAGAAGTGAGACTGCCGCTGTGAAGGCGCGCATACGACATGCGCGCGCTGCGATTCCAAGCTAAAGCACGAGTTGCCAGCCCGCCATTTCTATCCATCGATGTAGAGGTTGGGTAAATCTTATCGAGAGGTTCTTGTCCGACTCTCTAAATCGGGATCTCCCACCGGAAAGTTCACAGTTCGCCCCGCCCCGGCGCCACCAGACTCTTGACGGAACCAGAAGATTTCGTATCGTGGTCGACTGATGATGCCGCTGCAAGCCCGTGGTGGCGGGTCGACAGCCTGTAGCGCAGAGTAAAGGAAAAGAGGAGCGTGCACTTCGTCCATGGCCATGCCACGCTTGACTCGGGGCAATAGCGCAAGCCCCCGGCGACGGTCACGGGCAGCCGGTTGGGTGCTGCTTGGCGTTGCTGTGGCTTCATTCCTTGGTTTTGGCCATTACTTTGCCCTGCCTCACTATGGCAATGGTGTTGGCGTCTTGGATGATGGCACACTGATTGTTGATCTGGATTCGCGTTACGTTAGCGAAGATGGCGGCCTCACCTGGCAACCCGCATACATTGGCAAAGGCGACAGTTGGCGGAAGGTATGGAGAGTTGATGAAGACTGGGAGGACACTATCCGCTGGGGTAGAGAGAGCGTCCGAACACCGCGAGGGACATACGCCATTACGTGGGGAGGAATTGACAATACCTATAGCCTGGGCGACATCAGCATCATTCGTATTCGGCAAGACATTCGTAACTGGCAAAACGTTTGGACCGTTTACCGTCCGCCGCACCTGCTCAGCGCAGCCGATGTGCGGTTTAGAGACCGGTATCATAATGCGTACAACTATTTTCACTGGCGTACTCCAGCGAATCTCGTCTATCATGCTCCCAGCGGCAACATCGTCGCCGTTCTGGAGCTCGAAGGAGTTGTGATTGGCGACGATAAGGAGAATTGGGTGCCTCTGCTGACTGAAGACAGGACACAAGATTACGGCGCGTCTTTTCCCAGTAAGATTACCTTTGTACTCAGTGGACTATGGCCGGTAGGGATTGTGATTGCGTTTACCGCCACAGCGGCCGCACTTGCCTTTTCTGGTCGGCCGCGCTCTGGCACTGCTTCGTTGCCGTTCATTGCGGCCGCCCTAGTTCGGCTGGTTCCTTTATTTGGCGTCTATGCGCTGATCGCTATCGATTGGAGTTTTCGCTTCGAAGGTTTTCTTTGGATCGTTAGTGCGATTGTAGCTCTTCTTGGAGCCGCTGCGGTTTGGCGAAGGCGCCCGGGTAGTAGTGAATTTTGGAGTTTGCTTGCCGGCACTGCAGTTCCCTTGATCGTCATAGTTGCGCTACTCGGATTATTTGTCTACGGAATCTTTGTCCCTGCAAGACCGGTTGCCTTGTTCTTCTCGGTAGCCTCCTCGATAATCTCTTTGGGAGCAGCCATTTTGATATGGCGCAAGGCCAGGGCAGTAGTTGGAATGTCAAGCCTTGTGTTGGCATGCCTCGTTTCCTCCGTCGGACTCATTTTTGTTCATACGGACGCGCCACGGGATGCTGCAGAGGAACTCGCGCAACTCCTTGTGAATCTCCAGTATAGGATTCCGTACCCGATCAGATACCTCTTTCAGCCAAGCGGCACATTTTTTACCGGGTTCGCACACATGATAGTTCTATCGGTGGGCCTTGTGTGGAGCCTGATGGCCTTTATCAGCTTCCTTCCGCTCTCCGTCCGCCAAATCCCTAGCGTACTCATTGCTTTGTGCGTAATGACAGGACTCGTCGCGCTCGCATTTGTCATTGGCGTCGTGCAGGGATTCAACCTGGGGGCGGCAAAGATCGACACCGTCATCCTGGTCATCGCGGCAGTGTGGGCCTTTCGGTGGTATTTCCGCAATCGCTTACCGGCAGAGAGAGGCGAGAACGCCGGGTGATAGAACGCAGGCAAACCGCTTGCGCCGGCGCCTGCGAGGGCGCGTCAGTTTCCTGCCGTTCAAAGGTAGCGGTCATCGCTGAACCCATCGTCTGGCAGGCCGCGCCGGATCGCGGACAGGCTATAATGGCCTTCAAAGACCGCAGGCTGACGGCCGCCCCAAGTTTGGCCATCGTGAACCCTGTGCTCCCGGAGGTGGAGACCGATGGATTGGCGGGACTACATATCATCTAACCCGGCGATTTGCCATGGGGCGGCGCGCATCACTGGCACGCGGGTCATGGTGACCGTCATCCTCGACAACCTGGCTGAGGGACTGGATGCCAATGACATCGTGCGGAGCTACCCGTCGGTGCCGCGGGAGGCGGTACAGGCATCCTTGCGTTATGCCGCTGAACTGGCTAACCCTTAGACCGCAGCCATAGACCATGACAAATGCGGACGACGTGTTACGACAGAGGATACTGAGCGGTCAGTCAGACGCGAACATACGCTTCGACGATCTGCGCACGTTTCTGTTGAGCTTGGGCTTCGTCGAGCGGATCCGCGGCGGGCATCATATCTTCAGAAGGGAAGGCGTCCGTGAGCGGTTGAACATTCAGCGTGACGGAAGCCACGCTAAGCCCTATCAAGTACGGCAAGTCAGGCAGACACTCCTGAGAAACAGACTGTAAGGAGAGGACAATGCACAAATACGAGGTCATCATCTATTGGAGCAACGAGGACGGGGTATTTCTGGCCGAGGTCCCTCAACTTCCGGGATGCGCTGCGCATGGAGATACCCAGCAAGCAGCGTTGGAGCAGATCGGGCAGGCTATAGACCTGTGGCTTGAAACGGCGCGTGAGTTCGGCGACCTTATCCCTGAACCGAAAGGCGAGCGCCTGATGCTGGCGTAGGAACGAAAAGGACCACCACCCCACCCAGCGCTATCCCCCTCACCGCGCCGCTGGTGACCAGGGGTTGATCACCTCTATCCCGCTTCCCTGAAAGTCGCGCACATTCCGTGTTGCCACGGACGCGCCGCGGCTGCGCGCTATCGCCGCTATCAGGCAGTCGGGATGGTCGACAGAACGCCCGGCGGAGCGGCGCACCGCGACAATCACGGCGTACGCCTGGGCCGCTTCGCTATCAAAGGACAGAATGCGCTCTGCAAACATCACCCCAAGCATGCGCTCGGCGGCGATGGCCAAGCCCTGCCGCCGTTCTCCTTGGGGCAGGAGGGCAATGCCCGCCCGGACCTCCGCTTCCGTCACGGCCGTAATGTGAAGGTCATCTGTGAGTTGGATGTCGATCCACGTCAGGACTTCAGGCTGTGGGTGCCGGCGCATGAGCTCCGAAACGACGTTGGTGTCCAGAATAATCATGGTGACGCGGCCGCGCTCACTCAGTCAAAGGTTGGCGGCTCGCGCATGGGCTCTCTGGGCGGAATCTCCAACTCAACGCCGCCGTAGGGCCGAAAAAGCTCGCGGATAGCTGTGCCGAGATTCCGCGGCGGGGCGGCGTCCTCGTCCAGCGCCACTCTCAGAATGTCCCGCGCCTCCTGTTCCATGGAGCGCTCATGCTCCGCCGCGCGGACGCGCAGACGCCGCTTCAGTCCGTCATCGAGGTTGCGTACTGTGATGCTGGCCATGTCCTGAGCTCACCTCCAACTGTCTGCCCGCCCGCTTGCTACCATGCTATTCTATCCTGTCACGCTAGTATACCACATATGCCATGATTGCGCTGCGGTCACCGGATGCGCAGTGTGCCGGCAATGCGCAGCCGGATCAATCGCCGGCCCCCATCGCCTTCGCCGCGCCCGGTGTCATTCAATCGTATCCATCCCGGCTGCGCTCATTCGGCCGCGCTCATTCAGTCAAAGGTTGGCGGCTCGCGCATGGGCTCTCTGGACGGAATCTCCAACTCGGCGCCTCCGTATGGTTGAAAGAGATCGCGAATCATTGTGCCGAGGTTCCGTGACGGCGCGTTGTCCCCGTACGCCGCGTCTCGGTGGGTATCCTGGTCATCCTGGCGCGCGGCGTCCTCGTCCAGCGCCGCTCTCAGGATGTCCCGCGCCTCCTGTTCCATGGAGCGTCCGTTCTCCGCCGCGCGGACCCGCAGACGCCGCTTCAGTCCATCGTCGAGGTTGCGTACTGTGATGCTGGCCATGTCCTGAGCTCACCCCCAACCAATCAACCTGCCTGCCCGCTGCCATGCTGTTCTGTCACGCCATTATACCACGATTGCGCTGCCATCATTATATGCAATATCCACGCGGGGTGCTCCTGCGCAATCGGGGGGGGCTGGGGAGCCTGATGGGCCGTCACCGGATGCGTCCGCACCGTCTTCAACATCCTCGGCCCCTGCTCCCCCCTTTAGGGGGCTCTCCCTCCGCTTAATGCAAGTCCCTCGTAACGCAAGTCCCTCGCGAATCTCTCCCCGTCCTCTCGACACAACCGCGCAAGGCGTATATGATGTGTCATGCCCGGCGGCGCGGGAGGGTGTCAGCGTGTGCGGGACGCGCGGCTCCCGGCGCGATGCTACGGCTGGCGATCTTTTCCCCGGGCGCAACACCACTGGCTGGACTGCGGTAATGGACGGGAGGTCGGTCATGAGATCTCTGGCGCGAATCCTGAACGTCGGCGGCATCCTTCGGGCGCGAATCCCGGAAGAGAGCCAACCGTCAGCGGAGCATCAGCGGCCGGATGACCCGTCGCGCCGCCATATCTCTCGCCCCCGCCCCCGCCGCTCCCTCCGCGCCCTGCCGCTTCTGTTGCTGCTGTCCATCGTCCTGCTGAGCGCCATGACCCTCGGCTCCGGCGTTGCGGCCGCAACCCAGACCGGCGGCAACGGCGATGATCTATACAGTCCGTCCGAAGGACGGACTGTTAGCCTCGCCGTCATCGGCAATGACCCCATCGCCGGGCCGCCCATCGTCACCGATGCCGCGCCCGTTTTCCCTGATGCCGTCGCCAGAACGGTGGCGGAGGACGCCGCAATCGGAGACAACGTCGGCGCTCCCGTCACCGCAACGGACGGGGACGGCGACACGCTCACCTACACCCTGGCCGGGCCGGACGCGGCGGACTTCTCCATTGGCGCGGCGAGCGGGCAGATCACAACCAACGCCGCGCTCGACTATGAGACCCGCATCCGCTACGTGGTCACCGTGACGGCGACCGATGACAGCGCGGACGCGGAGGCGGCCACCATTCCCGTGACCATCGCCGTCACAAACGTCAATGAGGCCGGAACGGTCACGCTGGACTCCAGCCCCCTGGTGGGCGCGCTGCTGACCGCCTCTCTCAGCGATCCGGACGGGGATGTCTCCAGCGTCGCCTGGACGTGGCACACGTCGTCCAACTATGACCCGTCCACCGGGACGGGAACGTGGACCGACGCCGGAACCAACAACAACGCCGCGATCTATGTGCCCAGGGAGGCCGACGTCGGCGACTATCTCCGCGCCACCGCCTCGTATGACGATGCTGCGGGCAACACGCGGATCGCCAGGGCGATCACGGACGCCGCCGTTCCCGCGCTCACCCAGAACGAAGAGTGCCGCGACACGGACATCTGGTGCGCCACCATGACGGCCGGCACAAGTCATGGAACGTACGGATTCTACTATTTCAATGAGGCGAATAAGTTTGGCAGCCTTTCGGACAGGAACTTTGACTACCGGGGAAATACCTATAGGGTTGACCGTCTGGACGAGGATCCATTCGACACTCCCAATACTGGCGAGCGTCGGCTGCGCATCAGCCGGGCTGGTGACAGGCCGACAGACGGTGCCCTGTACATCGGCACACGCGCCTTCGACTTCTCTGCTGCCGGGCAAGACGGGGGGCGATGCCCTGGCGGGAATTATTGCTATACGTGGGAGAATAACCTTGACTTTACTCGCCTTATCCAGAGCGGGCAGAAGTACACCGTCCGTATTCCCGCCCTGAACACGCCCCCCGTCTTCAATGAGGGCAGCGCCGTCAGCCGGACGGTCGCGGAGAACCAGGCCGCCGGCGCCAACGTCGGCAGCGCCGTCGCCGCAACGGACCCGGAGGGGAACACCCTCACGTACAGCCTGGTCGACACCACCGCGCCCTTCGCCATCAACGCCACAAGCGGGCAGATCACGACCACCGCCGAACTCGACCGTGAGGCCACAGGGTCCTACACGCTTGAGATCAGCGTCCAGGACTCGCTGGGGGTTGACGGAGGCGCGGACACCGTTGCGGACGCCACCGCCACGGTGACGATCACCGTCACCGATGCGGACGACACCGGAACGGTGAGCCTATATCCCAAGGGCCCGCGAGAGGGCACGCTGATCACGGCAACCCTGACCGATCCGGACGGCGGCGTTGCCGCGCGGGAATGGCAGTGGGCCAGCTCCTCAGATTGGGACGGCAGCACGGGAACGTGGACGGGCATCAGCGGCGCGGCTTCAGACACGTACACGCCGGTCTCCGGGGATGTGGGCAACTATCTCCGCGCCACAGTCTCCTATACGGACACCTTTGGACACGGCAAGTCAGTGGAGACAATCTCCGCGCTGGCCGTCGTCACCAGCACGGTCAACCGCGATCCGGCCTTCCCGGACTCTGAGACAGGGGCACGCTCCGTGGCGGAGAACACCGCGGTCGATGGCGCGGTTGGCAGCCCGGTTGCGGCCGTTGACCCGGACGGCGATTCCCTGACCTATACGCTGGGCGGCCTGGACGCCGCGTCCTTTGACATCGATGCCGCAAGCGGACAGATCCTGGCCTCGGCGGAACTGGATTATGAGACCAAGGTCTCCTATACCGTGACGGTGAGCGTCACGGACGGCAAGGACAGCACCGGCGCCGCGGATCCAACCATTGATGACGCCATCACCGTGACGATCACCGTCACCAATGAGGATGAGGCCGGAGCGGTGACCCTGTCCTCGACAAGCCCCAGCGTGGGATCGCCGCTCACGGCCGGCGTGACCGATCCGGACGGCGTTGACACCACCACGATCACGGCGCAGTGGGCCAGCTCCTCAGATTGGGACGGCAGCGCCGGAACATGGGCTGACATCAGCGGCGCAACGGGCCTGGAGTATACGCCCGTGGCGGACGACGCGGACGATTACCTGCGCGTCACCCTCTCCTATACGGACGACCACGGCGCCGGCAAGAGCGCCAGCGCCATCACGGACAACGCCGTCAGCGCCGAGGTCTCCTGCGAGGGCCACGACGCGGACATCTGGTGCGCCATTCTGACTGCGGGGGATGGCTCCCGTGATCCTGGATTCTATAGTGGCTCTTCTTATGCCCCTTTTAATTATGGATCGCTTTCTCCCAGCAGTACATTTGACATTGGAGGTGTAACGTACAGCGTTTTTCAGTTCACGACGAGTAGGTCAGAATCTCTGACCAGTCGTGGCCTTGAAATTCAGTTTGTCGACAATGCCGCCTTTGACGAAACCAAACTGGATCCACTGTCCCTGCACATTACTCCGACGCCCTTCAACGAGGATACGTTCAGTTTGGGCGTGGCTCGGTCCGACGGAATAGCATTCCTGGATGCCACTCCAAAGGGAAAAACGTTTACGGTCGGCCAGAAATACCTGATACGGATTCCGGCTATCAACCGTCCTGCAACATTTCCTGAAGGAAATGTTGCAGGACGCTCCGTCGATGAGAACACCGCCGCAGGCGAGAACATCGGCGCGGCCCTGACCGCCAAGGACCCGGACGGGGACACGCTCACCTACAGCCTGGGCGGAACGGACGCGGCGTCCTTCGACATCGATGCGACAAACGGCCAGATCAAGACGAAGGCCGACCTGGACTATGAGACGAAGAGCAGCTATGAGGTGACGGTCAGCGTCAATGACGGCAAGGACAAGGCCGGGAACGATGAGGCAACCCCGGAGGCCGATGCCGTCATCACCGTCACCATCACCGTCAACAACCTGGATGAGGCCGCCAATGACCCCGGCACGGTGACGCTGTCGCCGCAGACGTATGAGTACGACACGGAACTGGTGGCCAGCGTCACGGACCCGGATGGCATCGATGGCACAGCCACGTGGCAGTGGGCGTGGTCGACGGACGGCGCCACCGGGTGGACGGACATCTCCGGCGCGACCTCCGCGGCCTACACGCCGCAGGCGGTCGACATCGGGCGCTACCTGCGTGTGACGGCGACGTACGCCGACCTGTTCCCCAGCACGGGTCAGACGGCCAGCGCGATCACGCCAAGCGCCGTCGCGCGCGGCACGTCGCCCCTCAACAAGCCGCCCGCGTTCCCGGCGGAGACGGACACGCGCTCCGTGGCGGAGAACACCGCGGCGGGCGAGAACATCGGCGATGCGGTGACGGCCACGGACCCGGAGGGAGACACGCTCACGTACAGCCTGGGCGGAACGGACGCGGCATCCTTTGCCATCGTCGCGGCCAGCGGCCAGCTGCAGACCTCAGCCGCCCTGGACTCCGACACGAAGGCGAGCTATGAGGTGACGGTCAGCGTCA
>JAAXGS010000156.1 GCA_012271225.1 Dehalococcoidia bacterium
AGCATGTCCGACACGTTGAGGTTCCGCTTCCTCCATGTCAGCATGCAGGTCATTATGTTTGAGAACATCTTGGAGCCCTCCATGCTGGCGATCCTGAACCTGATCTTTCTGGCTATGACTACCTTCCTCAGCATGCGTTCGGACTCGTTGTTGGTCGGATCCCCCCGGGCGGTTGACGAACGTAAACGGGAATGGCGCGGCGTTGGCCAGCTTCGTGGCAAACGTCCTGCCCGCGGCGTGCAGGCCTGACCGCGCCTCGATGGCAATGGCCGCCGCCGCCTCCATGGGCCCCGTGTCCGCCGCGGGGCCGCCGCCCGGATCGCGCTGCTTGGTCTTGGCATCATGGTACAACAGCGCCAAAGAGTCGTGCAGTGCTGCCAGCTCCGGGGCCGCCTTTCCGTGCGTCCTGGCCAGCGCTCCGGACTCGCGCAGTATGTGGGCCTAGCACCGCTGTTTTGTGGCAAACTTGCTGTATCCGGAGTACCAGTCGCACGTCAGTGGCTTGTCGCGGTACGGCGCTACGCTGTCCATCATCGCGCCGGCGCGCGACGACGAGGCGTGCACGACCACGGAGTCCCCGCCTATGACGGTCCGCGCGCAGCCGTCCTCGTGCAGGAACCCGTACGTAGTCTCGTCCGCCTTCAGGTTCGGGGCTTCGCCCAGCGATTCTGCGATGTCGTCCCTCTCGGCCTGCAGTGCCCCGCCCGCGGCCGCCAGCGCGTTCTGCACCGCGGATCTCATGGGATCCGCCCCGAAGGCGTCGTTCAGGATGTCCGTGATCCCGCTTGCGCCCGCGTGCTTCTCCCACATCTGCATCGCCATTGATACGAGGACCGGCCCAAGCGACGTGCCCCTGCCGCCACCCCGATGCCGTCCTCGTACAGTGACGGCGCCCCCGTGACGTGGCCGCACCTCGCGCATATGCCGTCATGCGCCACGTGGGATATGGTCTCTGCCCTGGGCGCGGGCGGGACGTCGGTGACCTGCCTCATGTCCGTGATACGGCCCGCCTCCAGCCTGTTGCCGCCGCACCTCCCGCACGCCCTGGGCGTATGGTGTACGGTCGAGGACGACCTGCGGCCGTGCGG
>JAAXGS010000157.1 GCA_012271225.1 Dehalococcoidia bacterium
ACCTCCGGCATATGGTTCTCCACCGCCTCAATCATCACACGGTGCTGCAGGTGAGGCTGCGGCACCTGCATGCGGCGCGCGTGGCCAAGGGACGGATGGGGAATGTCACCGTCACCGGCAATTTCGTTTGACGTGTCCACAATGATGACACGCCGCCGCGCGTCATCCGCCAGAACCCGCGCGACCTCGCGCAGCATCGTGGTCTTTCCGATCCCCGGCCGTCCGAGCAGAAGGATGTTGGCGCCGGAGGTGACGAGGTCTTCGATAATGCGCATGGTGCCGAAGATGGCGCGGCCAACCCGGCAGGTGATGCCCACAACGCGCCCCTGGCGGTTCCTGATCGCGGAGATTCTGTGCAGGGTGCGCTCAACGCCGGTGCGGTTATCGTCGTTGAACTCTCCGACGCGTGAGACGACGTACTCAATGTCCTCGGCGGTGACGTCCTGATCGCTCAACTCATTCTCGGTGTCAAGGTATCGGGCCTCCGGCCTCCGGCCCAGGTCCATGACGATTTCCAGCAGTTGATCCGTGTTGCCGTGAGTCCGCAGAGGCCCGCAGATGCGCTGAGGCAGGGCGGAGAACAGAGCCTCCATTTCATCGACGTTTGCTTCAGTGGCAACGTAGATCTGCTGTGCCAAGCGTATCCCCTCCTGCTCTCCTCGAGATTATCTCACCCGGCGCGGAGCGTGCGCCATGCGGCTAGAGGCCCGCGGGCGCCAGCGCGCCCTCCGGAACCCGCTCCCCAATCTGACACGCGAAACTGCGATAGGCCCCCTGCAGACGGAATCCGCGGGCTGTGAGCGCGTGAGCGGCATGTCCGTCAGATGCGGGGACCAGGAATTGCAGCGTCCGGTTGCTGCCGCGCGCCTGAAGAATTGCCTCTATCAACGCCTCATGGGCGTTCGGGTGAGAGGGCGCGGCGATACTGTGGGCGAGCACCGTCTTTGAGCCTGTGTCGCCATACCGCGCCCATCCGACGGGCTGCCCTTTGACCGAGGCGACGAGGTCCGTCGTGCCGCGGACATCAAGCCATCGCGTCTCGAGTGAATCCTGCCATGCGCGAAGCGTCAGGCCGTCCGCCGTCCGCACGGCGACCGGCGACCAGGCCGTATAGAGCCGGAAAAGCCTGAAATCAGCCGCGTGATCCAGCGGACGAACCTCAATGTCCGGAGAGGCCCCTCGCGGCATCCGCTCTCCGGCGGGGCGAACGTACAGTTCCTCATGCGCGTAACCGCGGAAGCCCGCCGCGGAGACCACCTGCGCAATACGGCTTTCCTCCGCAAGGCGGAGAAAGATGTTCATTCGGCGGCGCGGCCTGAGCATGGCGTCCAACTGGGGAAGGATTTCCCCGCACACGTCCTCGGCATCCGGCGGGACCAGAAGGTGCCGAAGTTCCCATGATGAGCCTCCCCTGGCGCCGCGCACAACGATGAGCGCGCCCGCC
>JAAXGS010000158.1:0-458 GCA_012271225.1 Dehalococcoidia bacterium
GCGCAGCCGTTCTCCCTGCGCTACCCCCTGGTCGATGGGCAGGGCAACTTTGGCTCTGTGGACAATGACCCCCCCGCCGCCATGCGCTACACGGAAGCGCGGCTGGCCGCCATCGCGGAGGAAATGCTGACCGATATCGATCGGCAGACCGTCGCGTTCGCCGAGAACTTCGATGGATCGGAGCGGGAGCCCGTGGTGCTTCCGGCCCGCCTGCCCAACCTGTTGGTCAACGGTACCGCCGGCATCGCCGTCGGCATGGCCACAAACATGCCGCCGCACAATCTCACGGAGGTCTGCGACGCGATTCTCTTTGCGATTGACCGCTGGCAGGAAACCCCGGACGGGGGCGATTTTGAGGCGTCGCTTGAGGAGCTGCATCAGTTCATCAAGGGGCCGGATTTCCCCACGGCGGGGATCATCCGCGGCACGGAGGGCGTGCGGAGCGCCTATGCAACCGG
>JAAXGS010000158.1:600-2948 GCA_012271225.1 Dehalococcoidia bacterium
CTGGACGGCATCAGCGAGATTCGAGACGAATCGGACCGTGACGGTCTGCGCGTGGTCATTGAACTGCGGCGGGACGCCGCGCCGGACATCGTGCTCAACAACCTGTACGAGCACACCGCCATGCGCACCACATTCTCCATCAACACGCTTGCGCTGGTCGATGGGCAGCCGCAGACGCTGTCCCTCCGGCAGATCATTCATCACTTCATCCGCTTCCGACGCGATGTTGTCATCAACCGGACGCGGTTTGAGTTGCGGCGCGCGCAGGACCGCGCCCACGTTCTGGAGGGACTGCGCACCGCCCTCGATCACCTGGATGAGGTCATCGCCGTCATCCGTAGCGCGGAATCCGCGGATACGGCGCGGATCACGCTGATTGAGCGCTACACCCTCTCACAGCGGCAGGCTCAGGCCATCCTTGATATGCAGCTGCGCCGCCTTGCCGCGCTTGAGAGCCAGGCGATCCTGGATGAGTTGGAGGAGCTGCGCGCGCGCATCACGGAGTTGGAGGCGGTCCTTGCCGATCCAACACGCATCACTGCCGTTGCGCGTGATGAGATTGTGGAGATCAGGGACAGGCACGGCGATCCGCGGCTGACGGAGATCGATGAGAATGAGCCCGGCGCGGTGCGGCGTGAGGACCTGATTCCGCACAATGAGGTCGTCGTCACAATCAGCCAGCGCGGCTATATCAAGCGTGTGCTGGCTTCCGCGTACCGTCGGCAAAATCGCGGCGGCAGGGGCATCACGGGCGTGACGACGCGTGAGGAGGACATCGTCCAACACCTGCTGGTCTGTGATACGCACGACACGCTGTTGTTCTTCACCAATCGCGGCCGCGTGACGACGCTGCGGTGCTTTGATCTGCCGTCGGAGGCCTCCCGCACGGCGCGCGGCATCCCCGTCTCCAACCTCTTTCAGGGGAGCGCCCTTGCGCCAAACGAGCAGGTCACAACCGTTATGGCGGCCTCCGATCTTTCCGAACACGATTACCTGTTCTTTGTCACGCGCAAGGGTGAGGTGAAGCGCACGCCCTTGGAGCGGTTTGTCTCCATCCGCAGCACCGGCAAAAAGGCGATGGACCTTGAGGACGGCGATGATCTTGTCACCGTGCTCCTCGCAAAGGAAGAGGATGAGGGCATCCTGGTGACGGAGCAGGGGCTTGCCATTCGATTTCCAATAAGCGCGCTCAGAGCCGCATCGGCAACGTCCGGCGGCGTGCGCGGTATTAAATTCGGCAAGCGCGGGACGATTGACAACGTCATCGGCGCGGTCATCGCAGACCCGGACAAGTACCTCTTCGTCATCTCCGCGCGCGGCTACGGCAAGAGTACGCGCATAGGCACCGGAGAAACCGCTGAGACGCCGGAAGGGGCCGGGAACCCTGTCTACAGAATCCGCAACCGGGGCGGCATGGGTGTTGCGACATTCAAGGTGCGGCAGGACAGGCACAAGAACACCGGGCTCATCGTTGGCCTTGCCGCCGCCACGCGCGACGAGGAGATCATGCTCATCTCCAGGAAGGGCATCGTCATCCGCACCACTCTCCGTGACGTGAGGCCCAGCGGGCGGGACACCAGCGGCGTGCGGGTGATGAATCTGGATGCGGATGATGAGGTGGTCGCCATCGCGCAGTTCCCCGAGACAACAACGGAAGGCGAGCCGCAGCCGGCCCTGCCCGCGTCAAACAGCCGCGGCGGGGGCGCGGGCGGCAGCAAGCGGAACGGACGCGCCGGCGGACGGGCGACATCAACACGAACCGCGGGAAATGGCCGCGCGCGGGGGCGGGCGGAGCCGCAGAACTCATCCCCACCGGCGGACGGGGATGACGAAGAGGCGGAGTTGGAAAGCGACTAGATACACGGCCTACTCACTGAACAGGTCAATGTAGTAGTCGATGGTCTCATCGTCATACTCAAACACGTCCTTGTCCCACTCCATATCGGGCCAATCAGGTTCGTCCTGCCATATGATTTGCCCGTCAATGCGAACTGCTTCATACAGATTGTAGTTGTATATGTATATTCGGGCTCCTTGACTGACTCTGCAGGTATCTGCGATCCAGTGCCACGTACCCTGACCGCAGTCATCGTACGCGCTGGCTGAATTAGCATGGTAGTCTTCAATAGAAACACGTCGCGGAAGAACTGCCAGTTCGAATCCTTGATCTGCTTCATCGGCTTCAAAGCGGAACCAGTATTTCCCACTTTCACACAGTGGTTGGATAAAGTACCACCCAGCCGGTAGAACTTCTGAGAAGTCACTTTCAACGGTAAATCGCGTGTCGGTCTCCGAATACATGATGTTGTCGCGATCATTGCTGGGGCCATGCCCGAAGGCGTGACCCA
>JAAXGS010000159.1 GCA_012271225.1 Dehalococcoidia bacterium
TCTCAGCCATCTCCGCCCCCCTCATCGTCCCCGTGTTTCAGGCGATAATTCATGGCTGACTGTACGCCGTCCGTCGAATGCGTGTCAAGAACAACACGGTGCTCATCGCGCTCTCGCGCTAGTATTGAGTTGCGACGGCCGCCCCTCTCGATCACGGGCATCGGGCAGACAGCGCCGGAGGGAGAACGTGTCCAGGCATCTGCTTGTTCGCTACCATGAGGTGGCCCTGAAGGGGAAGAACCGCCGCGGCTTCATCAACGCTCTTGCGGTGAATGCGCGCAGGGCGCTGGCGCGCGGGGGACTGACCCATCCCGTGAGGCAGGATTTTGGACAGATCCGTGTCGACCTGCCGGACGGCGCCGATACCTCCCCCGCCCTCCACGCGCTTTCTCACGTCTATGGGATTGCCCGTATCGCGGTGGCGGACAGGACGGGCTGGGCGCCGGAGGAGATCATGGACGGGGTTGACCGAGTCATAGAGCGGGAATGGAACGGCGCGCAGTCATTCCGCGTCACCGCCAACCGCGCCGACAAACGGTATCCGCTGACGTCCGTCGATCTCAATCGGCAGATCGGCGCGTTCGTGCAATCTCGAACGGGGGCCAGGGTGGATCTGCGCGGCGCGGACGTCGACATTCGCGTTGATGTGAGAGAGAAGGCGGCCTACGTTTATGTTGAGTCGATTCGCGGCGCGGGAGGCCTGCCCGTTGGAACCTCCGGCCACGTTGCGGCGATGCTCTCCGGCGGCATCGATTCTCCCGTTGCCGCCGCCCGCATGTTCCGCCGCGGATGCACGGTCGATTTCGTGCACTTCCACAGCTTTCCCCTTGTGGACGGCTCATCCCGTGACAAGGCGCGCGACCTCGTCCGCGTTCTGGATGACAGGCAGTTCGGTTCCCGCCTGCACCTTGTGCCGTTTGCGGAGGCCCAGCGGCGGATCGTCGCCGCGGTGAATCCCGCGTACCGCGTCATTGCGTACCGGCGGCTCATGGTGCGCATTGCGGAGGCAATCGCCCGGCGCGCAGGCGCTCTGGCGCTGGTCACCGGTGAGAGCATTGGACAGGTCGCGAGCCAGACGGTGGAGAACGTTGCGGCGATAGACGCCGTCGCCGGGCTGCCCATCCTGCGGCCCCTCATCGGCATGGACAAGCAGGAAATCATCGATGAAGCGCGCCGGATCGGCACCTATGACATCTCAATTCTGCCCGATGAGGATTGCTGTTCGCTCTTTGTGCCGCGCCATCCCGCGCTGCGCTCCACCCCGCAGGAGGCGGAGCGCCTGGAGGCCGCTTTGGACATCGATGAACTGGTGGCCATGAGCGCCGACAACATGCAGACCGTGACGTTTCCCGGCTGAGATGCCAGAGTTTCACACACAAAGCGAAACAACTGCGGCGTCCGGCGCGCCGCGATAGCGCGGCACGGCGAACGATGGCTATACTGACTGCCCAAGCCCCGTGATCCCCTGAGGGAGTGCATTCATGGTCTCACCCGATTATCCGGAATACGGCTATACCGTGACGATTCGGTTGGAGTATCCAAACCGCATCGGGATGCTTGGCGTCATCACGACGACGGTTGGGGAGACCGGAGCGGATATCACGGCGGTTGACCTTGTTCGGACACGGGGCAAGAGAATCGTCCGGGATCTGACCATCGGCGTCACCAACATTGAGCACGGCCAGCGTGTGGCGCGCGAGCTCCGCAAGGCGGGCGCGCGAATCGTGGCCTTTTCCGATCCGTCGTTCCTCGTTCACATGGGCGGCAAGATTGAGATGCACACGCGGACCCCGGTGGAGAATCACCGTGATCTGTCACAGGTCTACACCCCCGGCGTTGGCCGCGTCGCGTCCTACATCGGCGCGAATCGTGACGCGGTGTGGTCGCTCACCTCAAAGGCCAATACCGTGGCCGTTGTCTCCGACGGCTCGGCGGTCCTGGGGTTGGGCGATATTGGGCCGGAGGCCGCCCTGCCGGTCATGGAGGGCAAAGCCATCCTCTTTAAGGAGTTGGCGGACGTTGACGCCTGGCCGCTCTGCCTCTCGACCACGGACACGGATCAGATTATTGAAACGGTCAAGAGTCTTGCCGTCGGGTTCGGGGGCATCAATCTGGAGGACATCTCCGCGCCGCGGTGCTTTGAGATTGAGGAGCGGCTGAAAGAGGAACTGGACATCCCCGTCTTCCATGACGACCAGCACGGCACGGCCGTCGTCGTCACGGCGGCGCTGTTCAACGCCCTGAAGATTGTCGACAAGAACATCGGAGAGATTCGCGCCGTCGTCACCGGCGCCGGCGCGAGCGGGGTTGCGACAACGCGCATGCTTGTTGCCGCCGGCCTGCGCGACATTATCGCGTTCGATCGGCGCGGCGCGGTTCACCGCGACCGCGGCGATATCGAGGGGAACTCCGGCAAGACGTGGCTTGCGGAGAATACGAACCCGCGCAACTTTGCCGGTGACATCCGCGCCGGACTTGACGGCGCAGACCTGTTCATTGGCCTGTCCGGCCCGGGCGTCATTGAGCCGGAGGACCTGGCCCGCATGAATCACGATGCCATTGTCTTTGCGCTGGCGAACCCGGATCCGGAGGTTTCACCGGAGGCCGCGCATCACTATGTGCGAGTTGTCGCAACGGGACGATCCGACTATCCGAATCAGATCAACAACGCGCTTTGCTTCCCCGGCCTGTTCCGCGGCGTGCTGGACGTGCGGGCCCGCGCGATCAATGAGGACATGAAGCTGGCGGCCGCGCAGGCGCTTGCCGCCGTTGTGAGTCCGCGTGAGTTGAATGAGGAGAACATCATCCCCAGCCTGTTCAACTCGCGCGTGGTCACCGCCGTGTCGCGCGCCGTGAGCAAGGCGGCGCTGCGGACGGGCGTGGCCCGCCGCTCACGGAGCCATCAGGGCGAGCATATGCCGGACCTCGCGCCCGTCCGGCGCTGATCAGCCCCCGGGCATGGCCGCCCGATGACCGGCGTCAGTTGAGTCCCAGGGCGGCGCTGAGCTCCTTGTCAGAGGGCTCTGTGAGGACGCGGCCGCCGGGCAAAACAATGGTCGGCACCACCTGCATTCCGTTGTTGAGATGCCGAACCGTCTCCGCGGCCTCCGGCTCCTCCTCGATATTGATCCACGTGTACCGGACGCCGTGGCGATCAAGCAACCGCTTGGACCGCGCGCAATCCGGGCACCACGTCGTCGCGTACATGAGCAGTTGCGCTTCAGTTTCAGTCACGTTGGCCTCCTCCTGCCCTCACGAACCGCCGCCTCTCTTTTTCCCAGTCTAGGCGTGTCAGCAATGCCCGCCGCGCCTATGGCGCTGACGGTTTTGCCGCATGACCGGCGCGGCGTCCTATACGTCCGCCTCAACCCCCCTGCCCTGATCCACCGCCGCCTGATACACAGAAGTTGCGAGGGCCACGTCCCACAGGCCGATGCCGTGTGACTCAAAGAGCGTGATGTCGCCATCGCGCCGCCTGATTCCCTGCCCTTCGGCAACGATGTCTCCAAGCTCAGGCAGGCGGGCCGGGTCGATGACGCCGCGCTCAATCGCCTCCTGCAGGTCGCCGCTCTCCAGCGCCGTCTGTTCACGGTCATCGACAACGATGACGTCGGCGCGGCGCACGGCCTCAAGGTCGATCTCTCGCCGAAGCAGCGAGTTTGAGCCGATGGCGTTGATGTGCGCGCCCGGACGCAGCCAGGCGCCCTCAAGGACCGGCGTGGACGAGTTCGTGGCTGTGATGACGATATCGGCCTCACCCGCCGGGCGCGCCTCATCGACAGGCTCCACGGGGATTCCCAGCGTTTTCGCCATGCGCTCCGCAAAGCGCCGCCGCCGCTGTTCATCGCGCCCGAACGCGAGGACGCGTGACACTTCGCGTACTGCGCAGACTGCGGCCAGCTGCGTGCGCGCCTGTTGGCCGGCGCCGATGATGCCGACCGTCTGCCCGGGGGCGGTTCGCGCCATGTGTTTGGTGGCGACGCCGCTCGCGGCCCCTGTTCGCAGCGCGCCCAGATAGCCGGCCTGAATGATCGCCGCGAGTCGGCGCGTGTTCATGTCATACAACAGCACGTGGACAGCGCCGCCGGCGTAGAAGGCCGTTTTGAATCCAAGAAACCCCGTTTCCGCGTCTGCGCCCGGCATGATCGCCACCGACCCGTGCGGAGCGCGCAGACGACGCCGGGGATGGTTCACAGCCCGCCCCAGCTTCTGGCGCGCATGGGCGTTCTCCAGCGCCTCAAGCGCGTCGTCCATCGTCACAAGTTCGCGGACATCCTCTTCAGCCAGCAGCAGAGCCACGTGCCACCCCCTTCGTGCGCATCGTTTTATGGTACGCGCCCCGCCCTTCAAATTGACACTTACAAACGTCAAACGGACAATGGGACGGACGGGCCCGCATAATTTGGCAGCGCGGGCATGAAGCAGGGCGGGAGGAGCACATGGCGCAGGCGCGTACAATTGGAGAACTACGGCAGAGCGAATACCGCGTCCTGAGCGTCAAGGACGAACTTCGCAAGAACCTGGTCGCCCGCATCCGCTCCGGCGATGAACTCTTCCCGGGCATTATCGGGTATGAGGAGACGGTTCTACCGCAGATTGAAAACGCCATCCTCTCCGGCCAGGACGTCATTCTGCTTGGGGAGCGCGGACAGGCCAAGACGCGCCTGATTCGCGCGCTTGTTGGGCTTCTTGATCCCGAGGTGCCGACCATTGAGGGCTGCGAGATCAACGATAGCCCCTATCAGCCGACCTGTAGCCCGTGCGCGGCGCGCGTGGCGGCGGAGGGCGACGCGACGCCGATTGCGTGGCTGCCGCGTGAGAGGCGCTATGGCGAGAAGCTCGCCACTCCGGACATCACCGTGGCCGATCTCATCGGTGAGGTCGACCCGATCAAGGTGGCGGAGGGGCGGTATCTGTCCGATGAGTTCACGATCCACTACGGGCTGATTCCCCGCACAAATCGCGGCATCTTCTGCATCAATGAACTGCCGGACCTCTCAGAGCGCATCCAGGTTGGGATGTTCAACATCATGGAGGAGCGGGACGTTCAGATTAAGGGCTACAAGATTCAGTTGCCGTTGGACCTGTTTCTCATCGCGAGCGCGAATCCGGAGGACTACACCAACCGCGGCCGCATCATCACGCCGTTGAAGGATCGCTTTGGCGCGCAGATCCGCACCCACTACCCCAAAACCCTGGAGCATGAGATTGAGATCATGGACGCTGAGCGGGCGGAGATCACCGACGTGGGCGTCACGCTCACCGTTCCACAGTACATGAAGGAGGCGGTGGCGGAGTTCACCAGCCTTGCGCGGAAGAGCGCAGATATCAATCAGCGCTCCGGCGTCAGCGTGCGTGTGTCCATCGGCAACTATGAGACCATCTCCTCCAACGCGGTGCGCCGGGCCCTCCGCCTCGGGGAGAAGCAGGCCGTGCCGCGCGTCAGCGATATGGCCTATTTCCCGACCTCCGCGGCGGGCAAGGTTGAGATGGAGAGCGTGGAGGAGGGACGGGAGCCGCGCATCATTGAGGAGCTCACTAGGCGTGCCGTCCTGAACACCTTCAACGCCTACTTCTCCGTGAATGAGTTCGATGGTGTCATCCGGCGCTTTGATGAGGGGCTGTCCGTTGAAACCGGTGACATGATCGCCTCCCGAAAGATGGCCGGGTGGCTCAAGGACCTGCCTGATCTCAAGGCTGCGGCGTCGCGCCTGAATGTTGGCACGTCACACGCGGCGCAGGCGGCGGTTGTGGAGTTTGTCCTGGACGGACTCCACCTGAGCCGCAAGATCAACAAGGACCGCCATGAGGGTGGATACCGCTACCGCGGTTGAGGCATCGCACGCCCATGGCGCCCTACTATCGGTTCTCGCGTTGGGACGGCACGCAGCTGCTGTCGGACGCCGCCGATGCCGCCCTGTTGAATGAGTTCCTGGATGACGCGCTGGCGCGCGGCGACATTGAGGCGTCATTGCGCTCCGTCACGCGCCGCGGCGCGCATCCGCGCGGCGAGGATGTGGACGTTCAGGGCGTCGATGACATGCTTCGTCAGCTCCGTCAGCAGCGGCAGGAGATCCTCCGCAAGCACGATCCGGGCGGAATCCTCGACGATCTCCGCAACAAGCTTGCGGAGGTGATCAGCACAGAGCGCGAGGGGATACAGAACCGTTTGGCGGCCGCGGAGTCCGCCGTGCGCAACCCGCCGGACAACCTGGATCCCGATACCGCCCGCCGCCTTGCCGAACGGCTGCGGGAGATGGCGCAGCGCAGCGAGGCCACCCTCGATGCCCTGCCCCATGATCTGGGCGGCGCGGTCCGTGAGCTCAATTCCTATGAGTTCATGGAGCCGGAGGCGCAGCGACTGTTTGATGAACTCAAGCAGCTGATCCAGCAGCAATTCGTTGACCGGCAGTTCTCGGACCTCACGGAGACCCTGCGGAACAGCGCTCCGCAGGATATGCAGGCCGCCGCGCAGATGATGCGGGAACTGAATGAGCTGCTGCGGAGGCACATCCGCGGAGACGATGATCCCGGCTTTGACGAGTTCATGGAACGGTGGGGGAACGCCTTTGGCGACTCTCCGCCGCAGGACATCGGTCAACTGATTGACCGCCTCCAGTCGCAGGCCGCGCAGGCGCAATCGTTGATGAACAGCCTGACACCGGATCAGAGACAGCAGCTGCAGGACCTGATTGCGGGGCTGCTTGATGATCCGGAGATGGCGCGCCAGATGGCGGAACTACAGGCAAACCTGGACACGCTGCGGGTTGGCGGTGAGCTGGGGCGGCAATTCCGATTCAGCGGGAATGAGCCGCTGGCCATGCAGGACGCCCTGGACGTGATGGAGCGGCTCAACCGCATGGACGCGCTTGAGGACGATCTGAAACGGACGCTGTACGGCGGCGGCAGTCTGGACGGCATCGACACGGACGCCGTGAGAGACATGCTGGGCGAGGATGCGGAGACCTCGTTGGAGTCCCTGCGTCACCTTGCGGAAAGGGCTGTCGAGGAGGGTCTGCTGCGGACCGGGGAGTCCGGCGCCCATGAGTTCACGGCGCGCGGCATTCGCAAGATTGGCGAGAAGGCGCTCACGGAGATATTCGGCTATCTGCGGCGCACCTACTCCGGTCGGCATAACATCCGTCTGAACGGACAGGGCGGCGAGCCCACGGAGACAACCCGCCCCTACCACTACGGAGACGAATTCAACATCGATTTGCGCCGCACGCTGCAGGCGGCCGTGATGCGCGGCGGGAAGAGTGTCCCCGTGCGTCTGGAGCCGGATGACTTTCAGACGCATGAGACGGAGGAACTGGCGCAGGCCTCAACCGTGCTCATGATCGACCTGAGCCTGTCCATGGCGATGCGGGGAAACTTCGTTATGGCCAAGAAAGTGGCGCTGGCGCTCGACACGTTGATCCGCACCAGATTCAGCCGCGACAACCTGTACGTCGTCGGTTTCTCCACCTACGCGCGTGAGATGAAACCGGAGACGCTGGCCTACCTGAGCTGGGACGAGTTTGAGCCGTACACCAACATTCAGCACGGCCTGACGGTGGCGAGAAAGCTGCTGGCGCGCCACACCGGCAACAAGCAGATCATCATGATTTCCGACGGAGAGCCGACGGCTCACCTTGAAAGCGGCCGCCTCTTTCTGCAGTACCCGCCGAGCCCGCGCACGATTCAGGAGACGCTGAAAGAGGTTGCGCGCACAACGCGCTCCGGCATCTCCATCAACACGTTCATGCTGGAGCAGAGCGCGTTCCTGATCGATTTCATTGACCGGCTGACCAGGATCAACAAGGGGCGCGTGTTCTACACATCGGCGGAGCGGCTCGGCGAATATGTGGTTGTCGACTACTACCGCTCCCGCCGCCGCTCGCTCATCTCCTGACGCGCCCTGCCGGGGCGTTTGCGGCGCAAACATCCACTGAGTCGGCGCGGCGATTCCGCCCGCGCAAAATCAGTTGTGAGCGCACCGGCCCGCCGCGTCCCTGGGACGGGGCAGGTTTATAGAGGCGGACGTTACCTACGGCAATGGTGAGAACGGCAACGGCTTGAGAATCGAGTTGGTGATCCGCTCCACCGTGTGGCCGTACGTCTCCAGCGATTGCGGCCACTCAGGATCGGCGTAGAACGCCGCCCATGACGCCTCGCGCTTCTCCCACGTCTCCCATGCCAGCATGTACACAAGGCGATGCGGCGTGCCGACGTCTTCAGTCCAGTACCCGACGGGGTGAAATCCGTGACGCTCAAACAGCCGCGTGGTGACCTCCGCAAACCGCTGGATCATCACGGGCATGCGGCCGGGCGGCGCCTCGTACTGCCGGAGTTCGTAGAACATGATTGTGCGTCCTGCCGCTGACTTGCCGAACGATGCGTGGAAGCCTAGCCCGCGTCCGGCTCAGTGGGCAGGCCGGAGCCTGTGGCGACCTCCCACAGGAAGCCGTCCGGGTCCGCAAAGTACCCCGCATAGCCGCCCCAGAACGTCTCCGCGGCAGGTTTGGCGATGCGCGCGCCGGCCGCCTCCGCGCCCTTCAGGACGGCGTCCACATCGGCGCGGGAGCTCACGTTGTGCGCGATGGTGAATCCGTGCAGCGTCGGCTGCGGCGTCCCCTTCAGTTGGGGCATGCCCACGTCATCCGCCAGATCATCACGACCGTACAAGGCCAGCATGATGCCGTCCAGGAGGAAGAAGGTGATCTCATCGCCGCCCGCCCCGTGAACGGGAAACCCCAGGCCATCGCGGTAAAACCGCGTGGACTGCTCCAGGTCCGATACGCCCAGCGTGATGATGCTGATTCGCGGCTCCATAAAGACGTTCTACCCCCTGCCCCGCCCTGCGGCTGCAGTGAGACTACCGCGAAGGACTCCGCCGCCGCAAGAACTCCGATGTCACTGATGTGAGTGTCAACGGCGAAACGTCAGAGATTGGGCAGCGTGCCGGGATGCCCTTACAGTCAGGGACAGGGGGCGCGCGATATGTGAACAAGTCCTAGAGCAACCGTTGTCCTGCCGGGTCCGGGTGTTCAGCGGCGTCCGGCGGCGGATCGACGCCAAGGTGCTCATAGGCGCGGCGCGTGGCGCGGCGTCCCCGCGGTGTCCGCTCCAAAAAGCCCAGCTGCAGCAGGTACGGCTCATACACGTCCATCACCGTGTCCGGCTCCTCGGCGATGGACGACGCCAGCGTCTCAAGCCCCACCGGCCCGCCGTCAAAAGTATGGATGAGGTTTTCCAGAACACGGTTATCCGTTTCGTCGAGGCCGAGTAGATCGATGCCGAGGCGGTCCAGCGCGTCCCGCGCGCTCTCGCCGGTCACGGTGCGGTTGCCGTCCACCTGCGCATAGTCCCGGACGCGCCTGAGCAGGCGGTTGGCGACGCGCGGAGTGCCGCGGGACCGCCCGGCAATCTCTTTCAGACCACCGCCCTCCGCCTTCACCTTGAGAACGCCCGCTGAGCGTTCCAGTATCTGCAGGATCTCCTCCTCTGAATAGAAATCCAGCCGGTAGGTCGCCCCGAAGCGGTCGCGCAGGGGGGTGCTCAACAGGGCGTAGCGCGTGGTCGCGCCGATGAGGGTAAACGGCGGCACGTGCACGCGGACGGAGTGCGCTCCCGCCCCCCTGCCAATCATGATGTCCAGGCCCTGATCCTCCATGACCGGATAGAGGAGCTCCTCAACAGGGCGAGGCAGGCGGTGAAACTCATCGACGAAGAGGATGTCATGCGGCTGCAACTGCGTCAGGAGCTGCGCGAGATCGCCGCCCCGCGTGAATGACGGGCCGGCCGTGACACGGATATTGCCCCCCATTTCCGCGGCGATGATGCGCGCGAGCGTTGTCTTGCCCAGACCGGGCGGCCCGTGCAGGAGGATATGGTCGAGCGACTCCTTGCGCTGCTGAGCGGCCTGAATCGAGACCTTGAGGTTGTCGATGACGCGCCGTTGGCCCACATAGTCCTTAAAACGGCGGGGGCGCACGGTTTCAAGCGCCGTGTCTTCAACCCGCGCCTCCGGCGCGACGAGTCTGTCCTCCATCGGCTCTGCCATGACACGTATTGTGTCACGGGGAAGCAGCGGACTGCATCCGACGCCGCATTGCCGGCGACGGCCTGGCCATCTTGTGGCCGGTGCTCAGCTTGTTCCCCACTTCCCGCACGACGCGCGGCGCCAGGCGGTTGCCGTGCCGCGCGATGAACTCCGTCACCGCCTCCGGATCACGCAGCCCAAGCTCCCGCAGCGCCCAGCTCAGCGCCTTCACGTGCAGATCGGCGCGGTCGTCGAGAAACAGCTCACAGATCGCCAGCGTGCGGGCGGCGTCACCGCGGCCGAGATGCCGCTCATTCAGGGCGATGGTGGAGACCAGGCCGGCGCGGCGCCACCAGAAGTGCGGCGATTGCGCCCAGCGTGTGACGCGGGCATCGCTGATCTGCCCCCGCTGCCATGCGGGGCCGCTGAGCTTGCGCGCGAAATGATCCACGGAGGCCCAGCCGTCGAGCGTGCGGCCCAGGCGCTCCAGTTTCCGCCAGTCCAGGGTATCGCGCAGGCCTCGATGACGGTGCGCGATCTCAAACGCCACCGTTCGCGCGCCGTCAGTCTCCCTGTCCGCGTCTATCAACTCATCGCACAGCGCAAAGACCGTTTCGGCATTGGTGGCCGCTTTCGTCAACGCGCGAGCCGCATCTGCCGCGATGGCGCGCATGAGGGGCGTCCGCAGCGGGCGCTCAGCCTGCCGCAGCGATTCAAGAATTGAATCCGGAGTGGCGGTCACCTGCCGTGCTCCCGCGCGCCGGCTGCCCGGCATGCGCCGCGTTATGTGTTCAGCGCCCGGTGAATCTTCTCCGCCGTGAACGGCACGCTGTCC
>JAAXGS010000160.1 GCA_012271225.1 Dehalococcoidia bacterium
GGGGCGCGCTCTAGAGCGCGCCCCTCTCCCCTGCCCGTGTCAGTTCAATCAGTTGGTGTAGCAATCCCCGACGAGGGTGAGGAGCCACCCCTGCCAGGCCTCAAGCGACTGTGAGCGGCGGGCGCCGGAGTAGTTGGCCTCCGCGCCGCTTGCGGCAGCGGTGGCGGCGTCGACGTCGCCGCCGAAGAGCTGTCCGGCGAGTTTCTCCACGGCGGCGGCGCGGATGGCGTCGTTCTCCGCGTCCACGGACGTGGCGCCGGCCAGGAGGGCATCGATCACGGTCTGCCGCGCCGCCTGCACGGCGGCGATCTCCGCGGGGATTTCATCCAGGCGCTCATTGGCGCGGCTGATCTCACGCTCCAGCAGCAGAACCTCGTACTCCAGCTCCCAGATCTCGTAGAGGAGGTCCATCGCCTCCTGCGTGGTCTGATCTGTGAGGGCGTCGTACTCATCCTGCTTCGTGGTCAGCTCCGTCTGTTTCGGCGTCAGCTGCGTCTCCGTCGCCATGATGTCCGCGGCCAGTTGGGCCATCTCCGCCCGCAGGGCGCGCCCGTCAAACTGGTCGATCAGATCCTCCAGGTCATCGAGCGCCTGTTGGAAGACGGCGAAGGCGTCCGCGGATTCCTCGATGAGGTCCTCCGCGTCCTCAGTCGCGGCGCGCAGGGCGTTCAGGGCGCGGTGCTCCGCGTTGTTCGCCTCCGTCATGGCCGGGACCACCTCATCCCGATACTGACGGTTCACCCGCCAGACCAGGTCACGCGCGGAGTCGGCGCTGTCCCAGCCGCGCGCCAGCGCGTTCATGGCCCGGTACTGTCCCAGCACATGATTTTGATTCATGCTGCGCAGCGCGATGGCGAAGTCATACGCCCCGAATCCGCAGCTGTAGAAGGCGTCCGGGTTGGTGATCATACCGTAGGGATCCACGCGCACGGCGATGACGTACGGCTGATAGCCCTCCGCCCGCAGGGTGACGGTCTGCGGCCCGGCGATGTCGCCCCGCAGGCGCACGGTCTGCGCGGCTCTGAAGTTGTCCGCCGTGAATGTCAGTTTCCCGGCGATGGACTCATACCGCCCGACGGCGCGGTCAATCTCACTGGTCCTGTCTGTGATCTCTTCCGTGATCCGTATCCGCTCCTCCTGGTAGTTGGCGGCCGTGGGATCCAGGGCGTCCAGTTCATCCTGCAGCGCGGTCAACTCCGCCTGCAGCGCGGCGATGGCGGCCAGTTGCTCCGTCGGCGGGTCGTCGGCCGGCCAGCCTGCGGCGGGGCTTTCCACCCACAGGGAGTCCATGTCACTTGACCAGACGCTGACGGTGATGTCCTGCGGGGTGACGCCGCTCCTGCCGGCAACGGTGAACTCCGCGTCGTCCCACGCCCGGAGGGAGAGGGAGCTGCGGCTGACGTCCAGGACGGAGGACAGCGGCATGCCATGGGTGGCGGCCTCCGCGCTGTTCGAGGGCTCTCCGAAGCCCTCGCCGCTGGCGGCATACACGTGCACCTCATACGTGGTGTTTGGCGTCAGACCGGTGACGACACGCGACCTCTCGTCAGCGATGCCCGGGCCGAATATTGGGTAGTTGAAGTATGTCCAGTCCGCGTCCCCGGGCTCCCGGTAGTAGACCTCGTAGTAGAAGATCTCGTCGCCGGTGTTCTCCGGCGCCGTCCAGGACACGAGCAGGCTTGTGGAGGATTCCGCGCTCACGGCCGGCGCGGCCATCTTGCCCGGCGCCTCCATCAGGTCCGTCACGGTGATGGTCACGTCCGCGGTGGCGGCGCCGCCGTTGCCGTCCGTGACGGTGACGGTCAGGTTGTAGCCGCCCGCGGGCGCGGTCTCATGGTCCAGCGGGAGGCGCGTCAGCAACTGTCCCGTGTCGCGATCCAGGTCAAAGCGCCGCGAGTCCGCCCCGCCGAGGTTGTATTCCAGCGTGTCTCCGTCCGTGTCCGTTGCCGTCACCGGATCGCCGACAAGCTGCACGGCGTCCGTGTTCTCATCCACCTCGCGCGTCACCGTGGCGTTTGTGAACACCGGCGGGGTGTTCACCGGATGCTCATTCAGGAATGCGTGGGGAGCCGCCTCGTCGGTCGGGCCGACGCCGTAGGTTCCATGAGGATCGGTGTAGTCCGCGCGAACGACAAGGGTGTCTCCCACCTCCTCGGCGGTGGGGATG
>JAAXGS010000161.1:0-1295 GCA_012271225.1 Dehalococcoidia bacterium
TCCCGCGACTCAAAGATGGAGACGCCGGGGTTGCTGGGCGCGGAGCCGACGCGCCGCGTGAGCTGCTGCGAGAACGAATACATGCCCAGCACCATCATCAACTGCCATAGCCCCACGTCCTGCATGGACACGTCCACCTGCTGCCCGCGGCCGGTCAGCCGCCGCGCGCGGACAGCCGCCATGACGCCCACCACGGTGTGGAATCCGGCGACGTGATACAACTGCTCAGCTGGCACCAGACACGGCCTCGCCTCGCCGTCGCCGTGAATGTACATGACGCCCGTCATCGCCTGAACGGTCAGCTCCGTCCCCGCGTGATCGCGCCGCGGGCCGGAGCGCCCGTAGGGGCTGACAAAGCCGTGAATCAGACGCGGGTTGGCGCGGGACAGCTCCTCAAACCCGATGCCGTGATCGTCGAGATATGTCCTGTCGAACGACTCCAGAAGGATATCGGCCGCTGCCGCCAGTCTGCGGAAATCGTCGCGCCCCTGCCCCGTCTCCAGGTCCAGCACGATGCTGCGCTTGTTGTGGTTCGCGGCGATGAACGGCAGGCTCCGCTCCGGGCCGGGCTCTCCGTGAGCGAACGGCGGCTGATTGCGGAGCGGGTCTCCGCCCGGCGGCTCAATCTTGACGACGTCCGCGCCAAGGTCCCCCAACAGCCGCGCCGCGAACTGCACCGCAGGCCCTCCCATGTCCAGCACGCGGAGATGCCCAAGAGCCGCTGGCTCCCCCTGCTCAGTCATGTCGGTCTCCTTACACTCTGAGCCGCCGATTGGGCGTATCATCCCGCGATGCGGCGGCTCTGTCCATAATGCGCCGTCCAAACATAAGCGCTAACCCGCGAGTGAGCGCAGCAGCAGGCCCAGCAGGATCACCACGGGGCCGAGCGCAAAGAGAATGTTCGTTGGAGAGCCGATGCGCGCCCATGAGGCGCGCGCGCGCACGGTGGCCCGCGCCAGACGGGCGGGCAGCAACTCGCTCCACGCGCCCTCCATCAGCGGCGCGCGCCGCCGCGTGGCGCGCCGCCCCAGGCCGATTGCGATCAGGAACATGACGGCGGAGAGCCCGATCTTGAGGCCCAGAACAAGGGCGTAGGACAGACCGATCTCCTGCGTCAGCCGATCATAGACAAGCAGGGCGCCGGTGACCACAAGGACCCACATGGCCAGATCGACCGTCTGCCTGAACCGTTCGCCGATGGCCCGGAGCAGTTCAGGGGGCGCCGCGCCATGGCGTCGAATAGCCGGTCGGAGCGCCGCCAGATAGAACACATTGCCGCCCACCCACGCGACGGT
>JAAXGS010000161.1:1377-10505 GCA_012271225.1 Dehalococcoidia bacterium
GAGCAGCGCGCCGATTCTCACCGGAGAGCGAGTCCCGGCGGCGTTCGCTCGTCGCACCACGCGCAGCGCCCGCCATGCGGAACGGCCGCCGCCGGGCCGTCTGGCGCCGCGCCGGCCTGCCGCAGGAGCCGATCAAGCAGGCACAGCGGCAGGCCCACCACGTTCAGATAGCAGCCGTCCAGACTCTCAACCGGCCGAAAATCCGAATGTTGAATCCCGTACGCGCCGGCCTTGTCAAACGGATCGCCGGTCGCGATGTACGCCTCGATCTCGCCATCGGTATAGGCCCGCATGCGCCCCGTTGTGGCCACATGGCCGATGATCGGCTCTGAGCCGCCCGGCGGAACAACGGCAATGGCCGTAATCACCCGATGTTCGCCCTCACGCAGGCGGCGCAGCATGTCACGCGCCTGGTCCGCATCGGCCGGCTTGCCCAGAATGCGTCCGTCCGGCGCGACAACCACCGTATCGACTCCCACAACGGGGACATTCGCGTCCGCCGCGACGGACAGCGCCTTTTGGGCTGCGAGGTCCTCCGCGTAATCGGAGGCTCTGCCGCCACTCGGCGCAGGCTCTCCGCCTGTGGAGTCCTCAATACCGCTTGCCGGAGCCAGAATGGCGGCGGGAGCGCGAAGGGCCTGCAGAATCTCGCGCCGCCTGAGAGAGGTGGAGGCGAGGATAAAGCCGTCCGCGGGCATCCGCTCAAGCGTCGACACACTCTCCACGTGGTAGGTCTGCGGGAACATGTCGAGGGGCGTGACATCCGCCAACAGGTATCCGGCCAGAATGATCCGCCGCAGATCACGGGCGAGCGTGGCAGGGTCGCACGAGACGTAGACGATGCGCCGCGGCCGCAGACGCCTCAGGCTATCCACCACCGCCGGATAGCAGCCCGCGCGGGGCGGATCGAGAATGACGGCGTCAACCCGCTCATCCATGTCACGCAGGGCGTCCTCCGTCCGGGCCTGAATGATCTGCGTATTGGGGAACGGCGCAAGGTTGACATCGGCGTCGTGGACGGCCGCGGCGGATTCCTCTATGGCGATCACGCGTCCGCACAGGGGAGCCAGAAGGGCCGCAAACGCGCCGACACCGGCGTAGGCATCGACGACGGTATCGGACGGATCCGGGCGCAGGCGGTCCCTGACCAGAGCGATCAGCCTCTCCGCCTGATCCGTATTGACCTGAAAAAAGGATGCCGCGGACACGCGAAACGGCGTGCCGAACAGCCGCTCCTCATACCATTCCTGGCCGGTCTCCACTTCACGCTCATCACCGCGGCCATTCAGCGCAGGATGAACCAGCGTGTCTCCGGAGTTTCTGCCGATGCGGACTGCAAGCTGCCGCTCGCCATTCGTCAGCGCGCCCGTCAGCCGCGCCTTAATGTCGTTGATGCGTGGATCCATGATCATGCACGTTTCAATCGGCTCAAATCGATGCGTGTGCCAGTGCGTGAATCCCGTGACCCCCTCACGCCGCACGGTGAACCGCGCGTTGTTTCGGTAGTGCCAGGGGTCATCCGCGGCAAGGATGCCGGACACGGGCGGCGCGACGATCCGCCCAACGCGGCGCAGCTGGTCTTCGACCACCTGCTGCTTGATCCGACCCTGCTCCGCATACGCGATATGCTGCAGCTGACACCCGCCGCACGCCCCAAAGTGCGGGCAGGGCGGCGTCACCCTCTCCGGCGCCGCTCGCAGGACCTCCACCACCTCCGCCACAATGTATGAGGCGTGCTCTTCACGGACCTCAACGACGACGCGTTCGTTCGGGATGCCATAGGACGCCAGCACGATCTTGCCGTCATCGCGCCGTCCCACGGCCTCCCCCTGATGGCCCGCGCGGGTCAACTCAACGGTGAAACGCTCAGCCGGGCCGTCGTTTTTTGGGGGCGCGCCATACCGGGGAAGGAATCGTCTGCGTTTCTTTCTACTCGCCTTCATCCTGCGCCTGCCGTCTGTTCCGCCGCTAAGCCTAACGGGCAGGCCCGGCAGGGGCAAGAACGAGACGATGCCGGGGGCAGTTCCGCGCTGTGCTAACATTTACGAAGCACAAAGGCGTCTCAGGTGGGGGGTTCAGACGGCGATGACAACCTTGTTCGGGGTGGGGGATCGCCGAATTCTGGCGCAGGCCGCGGAACGCTCCGATTCAGGCTTTGCAGGCATGTATGCGGCAACCGAGGACGGGTTCTGGGCGCTGCGACAGCGGCTTCTGGAGGAACGGCAACCCACCGGCGCGACGGTTATCATCGCGCCCGGCAATCGCATCGACCGCGTTCGCCTCATTGAGGAGCTCCTCCGTCTGGAGGCAATGGGCGTGGAGCTCGTCTCCACGGATTCCGGGGACCATCCCCTTGAAAACGCCCTTTCCGTGCAGGACGATGCGTCGCCGTCCGAGCGCGGCCGCACAATTCGGGCGAGCATGGCCCGCAAGGCGTTGCGCGGCGTCGTTCTCGGCCGCATCCCGTACGGCTACCGGACAGGAGAGCGCGGGCAGCTGGAGGAGCACGCGGAGGAGGCCGTCGTTGTTCGCGTCATCTTTGGCCTCGCGGCGCAGGGAAAGGGAATCCGCGCCATTGCCACGGAGTTGAACGGGCGCGGCCTGCGGACACGGCGAGGCGGCGCGTGGAGCATCATCACCATCCGGGATATGCTCCGAAACCGCGTCTACACCGGCGCGTACAACCGCTTTGGCGCGCGCGTGTCCGGCAACCATCCCGCGCTTGTGTCCCCGGCCCTCTTCCGTGATATACAGTCCCGCCTGGATGAGCGGGCCAAACGCGCCGGATACGGCGCAGGCAGGCCGTTTCTGCTCTCCGGCGCGGCGGTCTGCAGTGAATGCGGCAGCCACATGGTCGGTGTCACCCGCCGCCAATCCTGGACGCGCAATGACGGGTCATCCGCCTCCAACGTCTATCGCTACTACCAGTGTGAGGCGGCCACCAATCAGGGGCGCTGCTCCTACCACACGCGCCGCGCGCACGATCTCGACGCGATTGTTCTCGCTCGTCTGGGGCTGGACGGCATCGCCTCGAACATCGAATCCGCCGTGAGTTCGCGCATCGCCAATCTGGCGCGGGAGGCGGCGCGGAGCCGGGCGCCCGCGCAGGACATTCGCTCTGCCGCGCAGCTGCTGTTCCATGAGGCCGGCCAGCTCAGGGACGCGACGCGGGCCCATGGGAGCGCCGCGGCGGCCATTCAGTCCCTGCTCCGGTCCGCGGATGATGACATCGCGCTGCACTCCCTGCTCCGTGACGTTCTTCTGATGGCCGTCGCGCGCGTGGTCGTTGGAGAAAAGGACACGCGAGTCTCCCTGCGGAACTGAGATGTGTGAGAACCGGCCAGAACAGAAAGCGGGCCGCCCGGCGCAGGCCGGACGCGCCGCGCCCTGACAATGGAGACCCACAGGGAGTCTATGGAAACGGAGAGTGCCCCGCGGCATCCGTATCTTATTCTGCAATCGGACGGCGCGGCGCGCGGCAATCCGGGCCCGGCCGCCTTTGGCGCAGTGGCCATGGATCCCGGGACGGGGGAGGTCTTCGCCGTGGGCCGGGCCATGGGAAACACCACGAACAACGTGGCGGAGTATCAGGGCATCATTGAGGCACTTCGCATGGCGCAGCGTCTCGGCGCGGCGCGCATCCTGCTGGAGGCCGACTCCGAGCTGTTGATCAAGCAGTTGGAGGGCAGATACAAGGTCAAGGCAGAACATCTTGTCCCGCTCCACGCGGAATGCGTCCGGCTGCTGCAGTCCTTTCAGAACTACCTCCTGCGCCACATTCCGCGTGAGCAGAACACCATGGCGGATCGCCTTGCCAACCGCGCCCTGGACGTTCAATCACGCGCGTCCGCACGGGGATAGCCCCTGTGATCATTGGCCTGATCTCCGATACGCACGTGCCGGAGGCCCCGCTTCCCCTGCCCCGCAGCGCCCTTGAGGTCTTTTCCGGGGCGGGCGCGGACATGATTCTCCACGCCGGCGACATCTACGATCCGTCATGCCTCGATGACCTGGAGCGCGCCGCTCCGGTCTACGCCTGCCAGGGCAACGGCGATTTCTTTCGCAGGGTTTCCGATCCGCGGATTGAGAGGACGCGCGTGCTGGACGTGGAGGGGTTTGGGATTGGACTCACGCATGGCCTCGCCATCCCGGAGTTCCCGCCGCACCGAACAATCGAGTCCGTCATGGGCCACGAGTTCGGCCGCCCTGTAGATATCATCGTCTTTGGCGATACGCATACGGAGGAGATCACGACCGTCAGGAACGTTCTGTGCGTCAATCCGGGCAGCCCCACGCTGCCCCACAACCTCGATCACCTTGTCGGCACGGTCGGCCTTCTTGAGGTGAATGAGGGTCAACCGCCGCGCGCGCGCATCATCCGCCTTGAGACGATGACGGAACTGGACATGGACAACCCCGCGCGCTGGTGGAGCGTCAGATAGCGGCGTCCGTTGTTCGCCTTGACCGCAGGCGCCCGCAAATCGTAAGATGAATTGACCATCGTCTCATGTGAGGTGCTCTCATCTACTACGCAATCGTCCAAACGGGCGGCAAGCAGTACCGTCTGTCTCCGGGTCAGCGCGTGACCGTGGAGAAGCTCGATGCGCAGGAGGGGGACGTTGTCGAGCTGGATCAGGTCCTGCTGATCTCCCAGGACGACGACGTGACAATCGGCGCTCCGACCATCGCCGGGGCAAAGGTGATCACAGAGGTTGAGCGGCAGGCGAAGGACAAGAAGATTATTGTTTTCAAATACAAGCCGAAGGTGCGGTATCGGCGCAAGCGCGGCCACCGCCAACCGGTGACGGAACTGCGGGTGCGGGAGATCGTGCACGCCTGACGCGGAACAAGAGGACGCGCTGAACGCCGCGCATATACGCGCGGACAGGGACAGGAATCACAGAGATGGCACACAAGAAGGGCGGCGGAACCACCCGCAACGGACGGGACAGCCAGGGGCAGCGGCTGGGCGTCAAACGTTACGACGGAGAGGCCGTGCGCGCCGGGACAATCATCCTGCGGCAGCGCGGAACCCGCATCCTTGAGGGCACAAACGTTGGCCGTGGCCGGGATTTCACCCTGTATGCGCTGATCAACGGAACGGTCAAATTCGAACACAAGTCACGGTCCAAGAAGCGGGTCAGCGTCTACCCTGTCGGGGTCTAGAACCGGAACGCCGCGGGAGAGCGCACATGAAGCCCGGAATTCACCCTGAATACTATGAGACGCGCGTCACATGCGCGTGCGGCAACACGTGGACGACGGGGGCGACCACGCCGGAAATCCGCCTTGACGTCTGCAATCAATGCCACCCGTTCTTCACCGGCCAGCAGCGCATTCTGGATACACTGGGGCGCGTCGAGCGCCTGCGCCGTCGGTACGCCCAGACGACGCAGCGTCAGGGCCGGGGCAACGGCTAGCCGTCCATTCGGCGCATGCGCCGCTCCCTTGCCTGTTCTTCGCCATCCCACCGTCCTTCTCCACGCGCAGTGGCGCAACAATCCCCCTCACGCGCATGCTCGACGCCATCTATCCATCCCCGCGCACATAGGGCCGGGCTGTGAGTTGTTGACGGAATGAGCGACAACGCGGCTGCGGCATCACCCACCTACGGCGGGCAGGCCCTCATTGAGGGTGTCATGATCCGCGGCGCGTCCAACGTCAGCATCGCCGTCCGCCGTTCGGACGGCGATATCCTGGTTGAAACACAGCCCATCGGCTGGAGATGGGTGCGGACAATCCGGCGCGTTCCCCTTGCGCGGGGCGTCATCGTCCTCAGTGAGATGCTTGTCATCGGGACGCGCGCGCTCATCTTCTCCGCCAATGTCGCCGCGGAGGAACGGGAGCAGCCCACGGACACCTCAGAGCCGCCCCACGACGAGGAGGACGGCAAAGGGGGAGCGCCGCCCCTGTCATCCATCGCGGTCGCCGGCTCTCTTGCCTTCAGCCTGATCGCCGCCATCGCGCTCTTCTTCGCGACGCCGGTCTTTGCAACGCGATTCCTGGATTCTCTGCTGGACACAACAAACCTGTGGAGCAACATCATCGAGGGGGCGATACGTCTGGCGATGTTTGTCGCGTACATCGCCGCGATTGGACTTCTGCCGGATATCCGCCGCGTCTTTGCCTATCACGGCGCGGAGCATATGACGATCCATGCGCAGGAGCATAATCAGCCGCTGACCGTGTCCTCCATCAGGCAGTTCTCCACGGCGCACCCCCGATGCGGCACGGCGTTCATTCTTGTTGTGCTTGTGGTGGCCATCATCGTCCACGTCTTCTGGACGCCGCCGGACCTGCTGGAGCGCGTGCTTTCACGCATCGTTGTGCTCCCGCTCATCGCGGGAATCAGCTACGAGATCATCCGCTGGAGCGGCTTTCATTCCGGGAACATTCTTGTTCGGGCCATCATCGGGCCGAACCTCCTGCTGCAATCGCTGACGACGCGCCAGCCGGACGATGATCAGATTGAGGTCGCCATCCACGCGCTTGACGGCGCGATGGAGGCGGACCGGCGCGCCGCGCAGGCGCCCGCATAGCCGTGACAGGCGCTCCTGCCAGGATTTGCCGCGTGCGTATCATGGATTACAGGAGTGAGGAGTACTGTCATGCCCTGGTTCAAAATCCTGGCCGGAGCAACCGCCGGCGCAATCGTCACCGCCCCGTTGATGGCGGTCTTCTATCTGGCGCACAGGCTCTTTGAGCTGCCGTTCCCGCCCTATGACCTCTTTGACTGGATAACCAGGGTTCTGCCCGGCCCCGTCGTCACCTTTGGGCTTGACCTGTTCATCAACGTCCTGACGCTGGCCGGCTTCAACGTTGCGGACACGGCCAAGACGGCGGAGCTCGGCATCGCGCTGCTGCAGTTCTTTGGCATTGGAGCCGCGGCCGGCATCGTGCTTTCAGTCGCTGTCTCAGCCGGCGGATGGAATCCGCGGCGCGCGGGCGGCATCACCGGCATCATCAGCGGTCTCGCAATGGCTTCCGTCTCCCTTGCGATTGGCGGAGCGAGCCTTCCCGCCGTCATCACGATCACCTGGATTGTGGCCGCCTTCTGGGTCTGGGGTCTCGCGCTGGGCGCGGTTTCAGAGGGTCTGCTGACCCGCCCCGCCGCGGGGCGCAGCGCAGCGCCCGCGCCGCCACACGCCGCAGACCCGGGGGAGACATCCGCAGCAGCGGAGCCGGACGTCCCTGCCGCTGAACCGGTTGCCGCCGAGAGCCTCGCGCCACACACTGCGAATGCGCCCCTGCCCGCGCGCGCCGCCGCGCTCGAAATCGGCGGAATGAACCGACGTGAGTTCATCGTCCGCGTCGGAGGCGCCGCCGCCGTCATCACCATCGCCGGCACGGCGGTCGGCAACTACATCGGGACGCTGGGGCGCGGCGGAACAATCACGATACCGGAGGGTATGGATGAGCAGTTGGCCCTGGGGGGCGGCGTCACATCGTTCCCCAACGACGCGGACGCCGTGACGCCGGCCCCGGGAACGCGATCCGAATATACACAGGTGGAGGATCATTACCGCATCTTTATTCGGACTCAGCCGACGGTGCTCGAGGCGGAGAGGTGGGTTCTGCCAATTCGCGGCCTTGCGGCAAACCCCGCCTCGCTCACGATTGCCGACATCCGCAACAACTATGAGCCGCGCAGCCAGTTCATCACGCTGTCCTGCATATCGAATCACGTTGGCGGTCCGCTGATCAGCACAACGCAATGGACCGGCGCGAGCCTGCAGGAGATCCTGGCGGACGTGCAGCCGCTGCCGGAGGCCCGCTACCTGCGCATCCACAGCGGAGACGGCTTCTATGAGACCGTGGACCTGGACCTGATCCGTTCCGATGAGCGCATCATGCTGGCCTATGCATGGGATGAGCGGCCAATACCCATCGAGCACGGCTTCCCGCTCCGCATCTGGCTGCCGGACCGGTACGGCATGAAGCAGCCCAAATGGATCATCGATATGTCGCTGGAGGCGGACTACGTGCAGGGCTATTGGGTTGAGCGCGGGTGGGACGAGGTGGCGCGGGTGCGCGCGACCTCTGTTGTGGACACCGTCGCGGACGATGCCGTTTTTGAGCGGGACGGTCAGACCCTTGTGCCCGTTGGCGGCATTGCCTATGCGGGCGCGCGCGGCATCTCCCGCGTTGAGGTGCGCGTGGACGGCGGCGCATGGGAACCGGCGCAACTCCGTGAGCCGCTCTCCGACACAACGTGGGTGCTCTGGCGCTTTGACTGGCCGTTTGCGGAGGGCAACCACCGCATGGAGGTCCGCTGCTTTGAGGCGGACGGCACGCCGCAGATTGAGGCGCAGACGGGGAACCGCCCCAGCGGCGCAACCGGCATCCATCGGCGCGCCCAGTTCATCAGACAGCGCGCCTGAGCGCAGATCCTGGGTGGGCGCGGTTATCGGCGTCTGGCCTCAAGCTCGTCGGCGATCTCCGCAAGCGGCACGCCCGCGTCCTCCAGCAGAATGAGCAGGTGGTACAGCAGGTCCGCCGCCTCGGCCCGCACGCGCTCCGGCGCGCGCGCCACTGCCGCCAGCGCCGTCTCTCCCCCCTCCTCGATCACCTTCTGCGCAATCCGCTCAGTGCCCTGGCTGAACAGGGAGGCCGTGTAGCTGCCGTCCGGCATCTCACGCCTGCGCTGCGCAATCGTCATGGCAAGATCAGACAGGGCCGCGCCCAGCGGCCGCTCTCCGACAGGCTCCGCGCTCCACTGCGCCGTGTCCAGCGTCTGATAGAAGCACGTGTCATTGCCCGTGTGGCACGCGGGGCCATCAGCATTGACCCGCAGCAGGATGACGTCGCCGTCGCAGTCCGGGCGAATCTCAACGACGTTCAGCGTGCTGCCGGACGTCTCCCCCTTGTGCCACAACTCCTGACGGGAGCGGCTGTAGAACCAGGCCTGCCCGCTCTCAATCGTGCGGGTCAGCGCCTCGCGGTTCATGTGGGCCATCATCAGGACGGCCCCCGTCACGGCGTCCTGCGCGATTGCGGGCACGAGACCTTGCTCGTTCAGTCGAATCTCCGTGGTCATTGGCTCAGTCTCCTGATTTCCGTCCCGGCGGCCCGCGGCCTGCGCCGTCCCGGGGTTCCGCAACCGTATCGTACACCGCCGCGCGGACGGG
>JAAXGS010000162.1 GCA_012271225.1 Dehalococcoidia bacterium
CGGCACCAACCATGACCGAATGGCACCCTTCGTCGTTCAGGAACGCAAGAACGGCCTCCTCTGGGAGCACAGCTACTACGCGCAGCACGAGCCCGGCGAGTTCACCGAAGAGGACTACCTCAACGGTCGCATGATCGCCCGCGACCTCAGCATCTTCGACTGTGACCGCCCGGTTCTCGCCGCCGCGGCCTACGTCATCGCGTCCGCTGAGCGCGCCAGGGACATGAAGCAGAAGCCCGTCTACATCCTGGATCACACCCAGAGCCTGTTCTCACCGCGCAGCCTGGTGCAAACCATCGACGACACGGAGGAGTGGACAGACATTCAGGCGCAGCGCTCCTACAACGGCTCCGGCCTGAAGCCCGAGGACATTGACGTCTTCGCGCCGTATGACGGCTTCGCCGTGTTCACGCAGTACTACATCGAGGCCTTCGGGTGGCGCGGCGTCAAGCGCGGTGAGGCGCATGACTTCTACGCCGATGACATCAGCCTCAAGGGCCCCAACCCCATCAACTCCGGCGGCGGCAACATGGGCACCGGCCGCATGCGCACCGTCTTCATCACAGACCCCATGGAGCAGCTCCAGGGCCGCGCAGGCGACCGGCAGATCACGACCAAGGCCGAGATCGCGGTCAGCCACGGCGTTCTGCCCATCACGGCGGGCACCGTGGTCATGTCGAGCACACCCGGCTAATTCGTCCGGCCACACGGCAAGACGCGCAGAGCCCCCGCCTGATGGCGGGGGCTCTCTTTTTCGAGTCCGCCGTGTCGCTGCGTAGTGATTGCGCACGGTTCAGGACATCCCGATGCATGCGCGCCCGCGTTCATGTTGGATGTGAAGATAGGGCTCTGACCCGCGTTGACATGCCCATCGGGGGCGTGCTATTGTCCGCACTGCGACCCGTGTCAGCACAAATGGGGGGTAACGATGGCACGACCGATTGTTCCTGTTCCGGATCCGGTGAGTCAGCCGTTCTGGGACGCCTGTAACGAGGGCAAACTCATTGTGCAGTACTGCACCATGTGTGACCGACGGCAGTTCCCGCCGGAGCCCGCCTGCCGCGATTGCGGCTTCAACTTCCATCTGACCTGGCAGGAAACCAGCGGCCGCGGCGCGATCGTCGGCTACTCCATCACCTATGATTCCCGCCT
>JAAXGS010000163.1:0-3172 GCA_012271225.1 Dehalococcoidia bacterium
CACGCGGAAATTCAGGCTCGTCAACGCCTTTGCGACGGAGCGGAGATTGCCGGCGCCATAGTCCACGACTGCGATGCGCGGCCCGCGCGTGTCAGCGTTCACCGGTGAGCAGCTCATCTGGCAGATGGCGGTCCTGATACCGCGCCAGGATGAAGAGGAGATCCGCGGCGCGATTGAGATACGGGATGACGAGGGAATCCTCGCGCAGATAGCCGTTTCGCATCAGGCTGACGGCCCGGCGCTCAGCGCGGCGGAGGGTTGAGCGGGCCATGTCCAGCGCGGCTGAGGCGGTCGACGCCCCGGGGATCACGAACGCCCGGGGCAGTTCAAACGCCTCCTGCAGGGAGTCTATCCGGCGCTCAAGCTCATCGACGTCATCCTGCACAACGGGCGTGAAGTGCCGGAGAAAGGTGTCGAAATGCGCCGCGTCCGTCGCGAGTTCCGCGCCCACCGTGAAGAGTTGCCGCTGCAGGCGCATCGCCACATCCCGAACCTGCTCATCCGATGAGTGGCTGCGGCCCAGTCCGATGGCTGAAACGGCCTCATCCACCGTGCCGCAGGCCTCCGCGCGCGGATCATCCTTGTCAATGCGGCCGCCGTACAGAAGTCCGGTCTGTCCGGCGTCGCCGTAGCGCGTATACACTTTCGGCATTGATAGCCCACCGTCACGGCCCGGGGCCCGTCCCTCATTTCACATTCGCGTCGATTTCAGTGTAGCGCACCGGGGCATCGGCGCGCCTGCCGCGCCGCCCTCCACCATGGCGGGAGAGACGCGACACGGCGCTCTGCCAAATACAAACTTGACAATGCCATTGTCTATTGTATGATGACTATGTTATCGACAACATGAGCGAACAGGATGGCAGCGCCCGACTATTACACCACGCTTGGCGTAGCGCGAACGGCCTCTGAAAAGGAGATCAAGGCGGCCTTTCGCCGTCTGGCCCGGCAGTATCACCCGGACGTGAATCCGGGGAACGCCGAGTCGGAGCGCCGCTTTAAGGAAATCAATGAGGCGCATGAGGTCCTGGGCGATTCCGATTCCCGCAAGAAGTATGACAAGTACGGGGAGAACTGGACGCACGCGGATCAAATTGAGGAGATGCAGCGTCAGGGCGGGTTTGGCGCAGGGCCGGGCATGGGCGGCGCGTTCCACTTCGGCTCCGCTGAGGGTTTCTCAAATCTGGGCGACATCCTGGGGCAGGTCTTTGCGGGCGGACGCGGCGACACCGTCTTCCAAGAGCGCCGCCGTCCGCCCCGTCCGCAGGAGATCCCCGTGCAGGTGACCCTGCAGGAGGCGTTTCACGGCACGCGGCGATCCATCCGCGCGCCGGACGGCGCCGGTGGAACGCGGACGCTGGACGCGCAGATACCCGCTGGCGTGGACACGGGCTCCCGCATCCGCATGAGCGGCGGCGGACAGCGGACGCCCACCGGCGGGTCGACCGATCTGTTCCTGCGCGTAACGGTCACGCCGGACGGCACGTTCACGCGCAACGGCGCAAACCTGACGACGGAGGTCAAAATGCCGCTCTATGACGCGCTTCTTGGCGGAGAGATCATCGTGCCGACGTTGGGCGGCGCGGGCGTGGCCCTGCGCATTCCGCCGGAGACGGACAACGGCCAGACGTTCCGCATTGCCGGCAAGGGCATGCCACGAATGCGCGGGACCGGCGCCGGTGATCTGCTCGTCAGGGTCATCGTCTCGCTGCCCAAGGGGCTGCAGGAATCGGAGCGCGAGCTGCTGACCAAGCTCCGCAGCCTGCGTGAGGCGGCAGGAGGAGTTTCATGAGCTTTCGCAACCCCTCGGAGCCCGTCTACTCCATCCGCATCGCGGCCCGGCTCGTCGGTCTGCACGTGCAGACCCTTCGATACTACGAGCGCAACGGACTCGTCCAACCGCAACGTTCTCGCGGCAACGTGCGTTATTACAGTGACTCCGATGTTGCGCGAATCCAGAAGATCAAGTCGCTGATCGATGAGCTTGGAGTCAACCTCGCGGGTGTCGACGTCATCATGCGAATGAGCAGACGCATGGCGGAAATGGAGGAGCAGCTGCGCGCCCTTGAGGCGCGGCTTGAACAGCTGACGGGCCGCCGCTCTCTGAACGCGCCTGAAACGCCCGGGACGGAGTCCGCCAACAAGAACATCGGTGATCGCAAGGAGAATCAGCCATGATGAGTCCGGATCGGTTTACGGAAGGCGCCCAGGAGGTGCTGGGCGTCGCCCAACAGACGGTGATGGACATGAGCCACAGCCAGCTCGACGTTGAGCACGTGGTTCACGCCATCCTGCAGCAGCCGGACAGCCCCGCCGTCGCGCTCCTGGAGAGGCTGGATATTGATATCGATTCCATGACGGATCGGGTTGACACCGCTCTGCGCAACTCGCCAAAGGTGGCGGGCGGCGCAACGCAGCTCTATCTGACGCCCCGCGTGCAGGGGCTGCTGACCGGCGCCACCATGTCCGCAAAGCGTCTGGGCTCTGAACAGATCGGGGCGGAGCATCTGCTCCTTGGCGCAACCGGAATCAACAACGGCGAGTCCGCCGCGATTTTCCGCGCATTCAACCTGACGCAGCCGCGGTTGGAGACGGCCCTGCGGGAAACGCAGGGGGGCGCGGCCGCAAACGGGGGGAGCGGTGAGCCCGGCCGCGCGCGGCCGGACCGCGCAGCCACGCGCGCGCTGGACAAGTACACCATTGACCTGACGGACCTTGCGGAGAACGGCAAGCTTGACCCCGTCATCGGACGTCAGACAGAGATTCAGCGCGTCATGCAGATCCTGACGCGGCGGACCAAGAACAACCCCGTCATCATCGGCGAGGCCGGCGTCGGCAAGACAGCCATCGCGGAGGGCCTGGCGCAGCGTATCATCACCGGCGATGTGCCTGAATCCCTGAGCGGCGCGCGCGTGCACGCGCTTGACATGGGCGCGCTTGTCGCCGGCGCAAAGTTCCGCGGCGAGTTTGAGGAGCGGCTCAAGAACGTCCTCACGGACGTGCGCGAGGCGAACGGCGATATTGTGCTCTTCATCGATGAGCTGCACACGGTCGTGGGCGCGGGCGCCGCGGAGGGCGCAATGGACGCATCAAACATGCTCAAGCCCGCCCTGGCGCGCGGGGAGCTGCAGGCCGTGGGCGCGACGACTTTGGACGAATACCGCAGGCACAT
>JAAXGS010000163.1:3422-7912 GCA_012271225.1 Dehalococcoidia bacterium
CTGGGAATCGAAGAGGAGGCCGCCTCACAGCGCGAGGACTTTGAGGAGGCGGCCCGCATCAAGCAGGCCCGCGCGCAGTTGGAGAACGACTACACCACGGCGCGGGCCGCGTGGGAGCAGGAAAAGAGCATCCGGGACACGGTGGAATCAGAGGACATCGCGCGGCTGATCTCGGAGTGGACCGGTGTGCCAGTCAGCCGGATGCTGGAGGAGGAGACGCAGCGTCTCATGCGCATGGAGGGCGAGATTCACCGCCGTGTGATTGGGCAGGATCAGGCGGTTGCAGCGCTGTCCGACGCCATTCGCCGCGCCCGCGCCGGGCTCAAGGACCCGGCCCGCCCCATCGGCAGCTTCATCTTCCTTGGCCCGACCGGCGTTGGAAAGACGGAACTGGCCCGGGCGCTGGCGGAGTTCCTCTTCGGCGATGAGGAGGCCCTGGTGCGGCTCGACATGTCGGAGTACGCGGAGAGGCATGAGGTCTCGCGGCTTGTTGGCGCTCCGCCCGGATACATCGGCTATGACGACGGCGGACAACTGACGGAACTGGTGCGCCGCCGCCCCTACCGCGTCATCCTCTTTGACGAGATTGAGAAGGCGCACCCGGACGTGTTCAACATGTTCCTGCAAATTCTTGAGGACGGGCGGCTGACGGACGGCCACGGGCGCACCGTAGACTTCCGGAACACCGTCATCATCATGACCTCAAACCTCGGCACGGAGGTGCTGCAGCGGGAGAGGATTGGCCTTCTGCGCAACGCGGACACCGCGCAGGCCTTCCATGACCTTCAGCGCTCCGTTGATCAGGCGCTGAAAAAGGCGTTCCGGCCGGAGTTCATCAACCGCATCGACGAGATCATCGTCTTTGAGCCGTTGAGCCAGGCGCAGATTCTGCGGATCGTCGACCTGATGGTCGCCGAGGTTCAGGAGCGGCTTGCGGAGCGGCGCCTGCGGATTACGCTGACGGACGCGGCCCGGGAGTGGCTTGCCGGCGTCGGCTTTGACCCGGCCTTCGGCGCGCGGCCCCTGCGGCGCGCCGTGCAGCGCCACGTGGAGAACGTCCTCGCGCGGGAGATTCTGGACGGCCGCGTCACGGACGGCGACTCCGTCTCTGTGGATCTCTCCGACGGCGGGCTGACCTTTACCCGGGCGGACGCGCCCGTGCCGGAAAAGGCCGCCGCGACGGCCTGACGCGGGAGGGACGGCACGCGGCATGAACTATCCGGTGCGTGACGGCGTCGTCACCGTCAACGACATGCGCCTCCACTACATCGAGGCGGGGCCGTCTGAAGGAGCGCCGCTGATCTTTCTACACGGAATCGGCGGCGGCATTGAGGATTGGTGGGCCAATCTGGGCTACTTTGGCGAGCAGGGCTATCGGGTGCTTGCGCCCAGCATGCCGGGGCACGGCTCATCCGATTTCCCATCCGGCGGATGGGACGCGATGGACAGCGGCAGGACGGTTGTGGGGCTGATGGATGCCTGGCATGTCCGTCAGGCTCCTCTGATCGGCCACTCTGCCGGCGGCATCCCCGCGATGCTCGCCACGCTTGAGGCGCCGGACCGCGTGTCCGGCCTGGTTCTCGTCGCGCCGAGCGGACTCGGACGCAGGATCGGGTGGATGCTCCGCGTCCTGACGATTCCCGTCATCGGCGAGGCATTATGGCAGCCGTGGCTGCTGCAGGGAAAGCGGGCGGAGAAGGCGATCTTTGCCGATCAGGAGCTTGTGAACCATGAAATCCTGGAACGCTGGGTGACACGCCATCGAGATCCTGCTCAGCGAAGGAACTTCTTTCGCCTGCTGCGGCAGGGGTTGACCATTTTCGGCCTCAAATCCCGGTTGGACCTGCGCCCGCGCCTGCATGAGATCGCCTGCCCCACCCTGATCATCTGGGGGCGGGATGATCAGATTGTCCCGCAGCCGGACTGGAGCGACAGCCGTCTGCAGGAATGGCGGGGCATGCGGCTGCTTGAACTGGCCCCGTGCGGGCACTGGCCGCAGGTGGAACAGTCGGCGGCCTTCGATCACGAGACCGCGCTCTTTCTGCGGGGTCTGACGACAGACGGGGCCCCGGAGGTCGGCAGCGGCAGGCGCGAGTCGCCCGGGCAGGATCGCCCGGACTGAACCAGCGGGAAACGCGGCCAGACACCGCGCTTGAAATCTGTATCAGCCGCGATGAATCGCGCAAAAGCGCATGTGGGCAGCCGCCCGCGCCGCGCCTATAATCGGCGCAGGTTCGTATGTTTGCGCACCTGCACACACATTCAGAGTTCAGCCTTCTGGATGGCCTGTGCCGCATTCCCGATCTTGTCCAGCACGCCAGGGAGTTGGGCTTCACGTCCCTGGCACTGACGGATCACGGCAACCTTCACGGCATTGTCGACTTTGATCGAGAGGCGCGCGCCGCCGGCATCAAACCCATCATTGGCGTTGAGGCATACGTCGCCCCGGGCAGCCGCACGGACCGGCAGCCGGGTGACAAGCAGCCGTACCATCTGGTCCTGCTCGCCAGGAACAGAGAGGGCTATCACAACCTGCTGCGGCTTGTGACCATTGGCCACCTGGAGGGGTTCTACTACCGGCCGCGCATGGATCGGGAGACGCTGGAGCGCCACAGCGCCGGCCTGATCGCGCTCTCCGCCTGCCTCGCCGGAGAGGTTCCCCGCGCCATCATGGAGGGCCGCCTTGATGATGCCCGTGAGGCGGCGAAATGGCACAAAAAGACCTTCGACGGCTACTACCTGGAGATCCAGCGCCACCCGGGCATCCAGGAGCTTGAGCGGCTCAACAGCGGCCTGCTGGATCTCTCCCGTGAACTGGATATCCCCCTTGTCGCCACCAATGATCTGCACTACGTCCGGCGCGACGATCATGAAGCGCAGGATGTCCTGCTCTGCATTCAGACCAACGCCAGCCTCGACGATCCAAACCGGATGCGGATGGAGGATGACGGCTTCTATCTCAAGTCTGAGGAGGAAATGCGGGCGCTGTTTCCGGACCTGCCTGAGGCGATTGAGAACGCCGGGCGCATCGCGGACGATTGCAACCTGGAGCTGGAGTTCGACCGCCTGCTTCTGCCGCAAATCGACCTGCCGGACGGCCTTTCATCCTTTGACTATTTGGAGCGGATCTGCTGGGAGGGCTTTGAGCGGCGCTATGAGCCGGAGCGGGAGGACGCCCGCGCCCGCGTCGCCTATGAGCTCGACGTTATTCGGCAAATGGACTTTGCCGACTATTTCCTTGTCGTGTGGGACCTGGTCGCCTACGCGCGGGAACAGGGCATCCTGGTCGGCGTGCGCGGCAGCGCCGCCGCAAGCGCCGTCCTCTACTGCCTGAACATCACGGATATTGAGCCCCTGACCTACAACCTGGTGTTTGAGCGGTTCCTGAATCTGGAACGCAAGGAGATGCCGGACATTGACCTCGATATCGAGGATGCGCGGCGCGATGAGATCATCGACTATGTGACACGGCGGTTCGGACAGGACCGAGTGGCGCAGATCATCACCTTCGGCACATTTGGCGCGCGGGCGGGCGTTCGTGACGTCGGCCGCGCCCTCGGCATGACCTTCAACGCGGTTGACCAGGTGGCGCGGCTGCTGCCGGCCTACGCCCATTCCACGTCCCTGACGGAATCCCTTGAGCGCCTGCCGCAGTTCCGGGAGGTCTATGACAAGGACCCTGACGTGCGGCGGCTGGTCGATATGGCGGCAAAGCTGGAGGGCGTCTCACGCAACGCAAGCACGCACGCCGCCGGCGTCGTCATCTCGCGGGAGCCGCTCGTCAACGTCGTGCCGCTGCAGCGGCCCGTCAAAAGCGCAGGGTCTGACGAGGACGGCATCCCCATGACGCAATGGGACATGAACCGCGTGGCGGAGGCCGGGCTGCTCAAGCTCGACCTGCTCGGCCTGACCAACCTGACCACGCTCACCCGAACGCGGGACCTGATCGCGGACACCCGCGATGAGCGCATCGACATCAATGCCATTCCCCTCGATGATTCGGCCACGTTTGACCTGCTCTGCGCGGGCAAGACAATGGGGCTGTTCCAGCTTGAGGGACAGGGGATGCGGCGCTGGATCACCCGCCTGCAGCCGCGAACGTTGAGCGAGGTATCCGCCATGATCGCGCTCTATCGGCCCGGGCCGATGGAGCACATCCCCCGTTTCATTGACGCCAAGATGGGCCGCGCGGCCATCACCTACCCGCATGATGACCTGGCGGAAATCCTGAAGGAGACCTACGGCGTCATCGTCTATCAGGATCAGGTTCTGCAGATCGCGCAGCGTTTCGCCGGATACACGCTTGGGCAGGCGGACATTGTGCGGAAGGCCATGGGCAAGAAGGTGCCGGAAATCATGGCGGACGAGGAGGCGAATTTCATTACGGGCGCTCTTGAACGCGGCTACTCCCGCTCCGACGCCAGGGCGATCTTCGCGCTCATTGAGCCGTTCGCCGGATATGCGTTCAACAAGGCCCACAGCGTCAGCTA
>JAAXGS010000164.1 GCA_012271225.1 Dehalococcoidia bacterium
CATCAGAACCAGGGGCAGACGGGCGTGCGGTGGGGTAACTCGCGGACTCCTGTCCACCAGCAGACGGGTGACGCTACGCGCATATGACGGAGGTGAGGCATGACGGATACTCAATCGGCCCGCACAATCCTCGTGATTGGGGCGACCGGGAATCAGGGCGGCGGGCTGGTCGGGCATCTGCTGTCATCCAAGGCGTGGAACGTTCGCGCCCTCACGCGGTCGCCGGACGGCGAAAAGGCCCGGGCGCTTGCCCGCCGAGGTGTTCAGGTCGTCGCGGGTGATATGGATGATGCCGCCGCGCTGGATGCGGCGATGGAGGGCGCGCACGGCGTGTTTTCCATGCAGGAGCAGGCGCCGGAAGATGATCCGATGCATGAGGCGCGGCAGGGGATCGCGGTGGCGGACGCGGCGCGCCGCGCCGGGGTGAGCCACCTGGTCTACACCGCGTCCTGCGGCGCAAAGGAGCCGAACAGGGGCGTCAGCTACTGGGATGCCAAGCGCGCCGTCATTGAGCACATCCGCGCAATCGGCATCGCGCACACCGTCCTCCGCCCGGTCTCGTTCATGGAGAATTACGTGGCGAGCAGAGACGCCGTCGCCGCAGGCGTGATCCACGGCCTGCTGACGCCGGACAAAACGCTGCAGGTCATCTCCGGGCATGATATCGGCGCGTTTGCCGCGGCCGCCTTCACCCGTCCCGATGACTTTCTTGGACAGGAGATCGATATCGCCGCGGAGACCGTCACCATGAATGACATCGCCGCCGCGCTGGGGCGTGTGGCCGGGCATGAGGTGGTGTACCGCCAGATCCCCCGTGAGGAGTGGCACAGGGTTCCTCCGTCCGGCCTCGCGATGAACGCGTGGTATCAGGAATACGGGTATGACGAGGACATCCCCGCGCTGAAGCGGCGCTGGGGCATTCCGCTGCTCACGTTTGAGGAATGGCTGCGCGCGATTGGCTGGCGGTGACCGCCCGCCTGTCAGACGAACAGTGGGGCGGGCGGCGGTCCGCCGCGCCGAATCACATCCATCGCTGCCGGAATCTTCTCAATCAAGTCAGAGGCCAATAACCCCGAAGTCAAGTTGCCGTTGTCCTGGGCCGCCAAAGCCGCTGCCGCGCCATGCGCGTAGACGGCCGCCTGCGCGGCATTGTGCGGCGGCAGGCCCTGCGCCAGAAACGCGGCGATGATCCCCGTCAGCGCGTCGCCCGCGCCGCCGGATGCGAGCGCGGGCAGGGCCAGCGGGCAAATGGACGGCGGCTCATCGGGACTCGCGATGACCGTGTACGCGCCCTTGAGCACAATCGTGGCGTCCCATTCCCGCGCCCGCGCTGTCGCAATCTCCACCCGCGCGGTTTGAATCTCCGCGGCGGAGACGTCGCAGAGTCGCGCCATCTCGCCGGGGTGCGGGCTCAGCACGGTTGCCCCCTTCAGGCGGTCCTGCCACCCGTCGATGGCGCTCATCAGCGTGAGCGCGTCCGCGTCCAGCGCCATGGGGATGTCGTTCGGGCCGTCCTGCAGGAGACCTGCCACAAACGCTGCGGCTCCGGGTGATCGGCCCAGGCCGGGGCCAATGGCCAGGGCGTCCGGCGGGCGCAGTTCGAAGGCTTCCGCAAGCTGTGAGAGCGCCCGCTGCGCCGCCAGGCCGCTTTCCGTGTCATGCGCCAGCGGGATATGCGTGGCCTCCGGACAGATCGCGGCGATGGAGTCCGTCAGTATGTCCGGCGCTGCGACGGTCACCGTTCCGGCGCCCGCCCGCCCCGCCGCCCGCGCCGCCAGCGCGGGCGCTCCCCGATAGGCCGATGCCCCCCCGGTCACGACCACGTGCCCAAACGTGCCCTTGTGACCGGTCAGCGGGCGTTTCGGCAGCAGACGGCCGATGTCCGCAACGTTCAGAATTGGAATGCCGCCGACGTCCGTGGCATACTCGCCAAGGCCAATGTCCGCGACGTGTATGGCTCCGCAGTATTCGGGGCCGTCCCCCGTCAGGCTGCCCCGCTTGACGCATCCCAGGGCGATGGTGATGTCCGCGGGCTGTGTCGCCGGGTCCGCGCGGCCATCGTCCGCGTTAAGGCCGGACGGCAAGTCGATTGCCAGGACACGCGGTCTGCGGCGCGCGGAGGCCGCTTGACGAACCATATCGAGCACGTCACGCATCGGGCCGTCGATGGCTCGTGACCGCCCCGTGCCCAGCAGCGCGTCAATGATGACATCGGCGGCGGCGATTGCCGCCGACAGGTCAGCGGCCCTGCCCTCCGCCGGATCGTCGATGATCTCGCACCCGGCCCCGGCGCATGCGGAAAGCAGCGCGTCATCGGAACTGCGGGGAGTTGGACAGGCGATGGTGACGTGCGCGCCGCGCTGCCGCAGCAGGCGCGCCGCAATCAGGCCGTCGCCGCCGTTCCTGCCCGGGCCTGCCAGCACAAGAATGCGCCGCCCAACAATCCGGCCATCCAGAGCATCAGCCACGCGCGCGGCAACGGCGCGGCCGGCCCGATCCATCAACTGCTCGACAGAGCTGCCACGCCTGACGGCTTCGTCCTCAATCTGCCGCATTTCAGCGGCGGTGACGGCTCGCATGGCGCGCTATCGCCTGCGGCTATTCCACCTGTTCAGGCGCGTGGTACGGGGAGGGGTATTTAGCGTTGCCCACGGCGATGGAGAGGGCGTATTCAATGGAATGGGTCTGACTGATCGCGATGTCCGTCAGGCCGATGCGCTCCGCCACGGCCTTGCCGCGCCCGTGCAGCCTGACCTCCGGCTTGCCCCCGCGCATGGGGAGGATTTCGATGTCCTTCCACCCCACGCCGCGCACGCCGGTGCCCAGCACCTTCATCACCGCCTCCTTGCTGGCGAAGCGCGCCGCAAGCTCAGGGTCACGCATGCGGCTGGTGCGCTGTTCCTCCGGCGTGTAGATGCGGTCGAGGAATCGCTGCCCAAACCGCTCGCGCGCCTCCCTGATCCTCCACACCTCAATCATATCGATGCCGGTGGTCAACATGCGCAAGAAACTCCCGTGCGGTCGAACAAGGCCGCCTGACGCGGCGGGCCGTCAACGCCGTCCCTGCTGGGCGCGGCGCGTCGATTATGGCAGAGCGGAACGGGCGGCGCATATCCTGGCCCATTCGGGCGGTATACTCAGA
>JAAXGS010000165.1 GCA_012271225.1 Dehalococcoidia bacterium
GTCGGCTCGATCATCGCCGCCATGGCCATCGCCGCAACGGCGTTCACCATCAGCGATTTCAACGCGTCATTCATGATTCTCCCCCTGGCCATCGCGGGCGCGGGAATCATCAGCTCCATTCTCGGGACGTTCCTCGTTCGTTCCGGAGAGCAGGCATCGTTCGCCAGCCTGCTGTGGTCGATCCGCCGCGGCATCTTTGCCGCCGCGGTGCTCGTCGCAATCGCGACGTTCGCCGTCGTCAGCGTTCTGGACTTCTCCGACGTTTCAATTGGGAATGAGACCGTTGCCGCCGGGGACGTTGGCCTGCGCCTGTTCGGCGCGGTCATCGTCGGCCTCATTGGCGGCGTGATCATCGGCCTCGTCACGGAATACTACACATCGTATGACTACGGGCCCACAAAGCGCGTCTCACAGGCGGGCGAGACAGGCCCGGCCACCGTCATCATCAGCGGTTTTGCCACGGCGATGCAGAGCACGGTGGTTCCGGTTCTGGTGGTTGGCGCGGCCATCTGGGTGGCGTTCAGCCTGTTTGAGTTCTACGGCGTTGCGATTGCCGCCGTCGGCATGCTCTCCACGCTGGGCATCACACTTGCGACGGACGCCTACGGCCCGGTGGCGGACAACGCCGGCGGCATCGCAGAGCAATCGCACCTCGATCCGGAAGTTCGGGAGCGGACCGACGCGCTGGACTCTCTGGGCAACACGACCGCGGCGACGGGCAAGGGATTTGCCATTGGATCGGCGGCGCTGACCGCGCTGGCGCTCATGGCCGCGTACGCGCAGGCCGTCGACCTCAGCAGCATCAGCCTGTTGGATTCCAAGACGCTTGTCGGGCTGTTTCTCGGCGCGATGCTGCCGTTCCTGTTCTCCGCGTTCACGATGGCAGCAGTTGGCCGCGCGGCCAACTCCATGGTCAATGAGGTGCGGCGACAGTTCCGTGAGATCCCGGGCATCATGGAGGGCACGGCGGAACCGGAGTACGCCCGCTGCGTGGACATCAGCACACGAGGCGCGCTGCGTGAGATGATCCTCCCCGGCGTTCTGGCCGTCGTCGCTCCGGTTTTGGTCGGCGTCGTCATGGGCAAGGAGGCGCTGGGCGGCCTGCTCATCGGATCGATCGCCGCCGGTTTCATGATCGCCATCACCATGGCCAACGCGGGCGGGACATGGGACAACGCCAAGAAGTTTGTGGAGACGGGCAACTTTGGCGGCAAGGGCACCAGCCATCACGAGGCGACCGTCGTCGGCGATACGGTGGGCGATCCGTTCAAGGACACAAGCGGGCCGTCCCTCAACATCCTGCTCAAGCTGATGTCCATTGTCGCGCTGGTCTTCGCGCCGATCTTCATCAACGCCTGAACAACGCTTACACATGGCAAACGTGTCAGGACGGGCGCGCCGCCCTGTCTAACGGCGTGTGCCGCGCGCCTGCGGCGGCTACAATGGTTGGACAATGACAACCACACCCGCGGCGGCAGGCGCCGCGAACCGATCCGAGCTTGAACCCGTCATCGGGCTGGAGGTCCACGCGCAGTTGCTGACCGGCAGCAAGATGTTCTGCGCCTGCTCCACCGACTACACGGGCGCGGAGCCGAACACAAGGGTCTGTCCGGTGTGCATGGGGCTGCCCGGCACGCTGCCCGTTATCAACCGTCAGGCCGTGGCGGCAACAATTATGACCGCCCTCGCCTTGAACTGTGAGATTGCGGAGGACACCAAGTTCGACCGCAAGAACTACCCCTACCCGGACCTGATGAAGGGGTATCAGATCTCGCAGTATGATCTGCCGCTCACACGTCACGGCTGGCTGGAGATTGAAACGGAGTCAGGGGAGACCCGGCGCATCGGCATCACGCGCGTCCATCTTGAGGAGGACACGGCCCGCCTGACGCATCGCGTGGACGTCACCGGGGAAACGTACTCGCTTGTGGACATCAACCGGTCCGGCGTGCCGCTGATGGAGGTGGTCGGCGAGCCTGATCTGCGCTCTCCTGAGGAGGCGCGGCTGTATCTGACAAAGCTGCGGTCCATCCTGCAGTATCTCGGCGTCTCCACGGGCAACATGGAGGAGGGCAGCTTCCGCTGCGACGCCAACATCTCCCTGCGGCGGCCGGGCGATCC
>JAAXGS010000166.1 GCA_012271225.1 Dehalococcoidia bacterium
GAGCGTCAGCCCCAGAAACAGGACGGCCACTGCGCCTCCGCCAACAAGGGCCACATAGAGTGGAATATCGGACGGGGGTTGTGTCAGGGGCAGCCGTTCCGCGCCGCCGACCTCCATCATTGTGATCAGGCTGTAGCTGCGGATGCTCAGATAGCGAATACCGGCGAAGATGCCGGCAGCGACGCCCTCCCAGACAACGACGTAGACAAGCGCCACGCCGAGGGCCTGCCCGGACACCAGACCCAGCCACGTGAACACCGCCGAGTAGGCCAGCAGGCCAAGCCCCAGTCCCGCGGCCACTCCCAGCGCCGGCCTGATCACCGTGTCATAGTCGTACGCGGACGGTTCCGCAAGATTATCAACCAGGCCGAGCACCGCCGCCGCCGCGCCGAACAGCAACAGGGGAACCGCGCCAAGAATGACGGCGGCGGCGTACTTGGCCGCCACAATCTTCCATCGCGGCACGGGGCGCAGCATCACATAGGAGAGCGTGCGGTCCTCCACGTCCTCCCCCAGCGCGGTCGTGGCGAGAATGGCGATGACAAGCGGCAGAACAATCGCGACCAGAAGCGGATCCAGCAGCGCAATGACAATCGTCTGGTAGTCATCGGCAAGATTCCGAATCAGCACGGCCACGGCAACGGGACTGGCGGCAAAGAGCCAGAGGAGCGCCTGTCGGCGAATCCCCGTCAGTTGGCGGAATGTGAGGGACAGAACCGTCAGCATCTAGCGCTCCACAATGTAGGTGAACACGCTTTCAAGAGACTCATCCTGCGGCTCAACCGTCTGCAGAACCACGCCGGAATCCCGGGCCAGCCGCGGCAGTTGCGCCTGCAGGGTGGGCAGATCGTTCGTCAGCAGCAGGATGGAGTTATCGTCCCGCATGGTGACCGATGTGACGGCCTCGCTGCCAATCAGCCCGCCCGCCAGCGCGCGCGGGTTCGTGGACGTGACACGGATCTGATAGGGGCGGTCATCAAGCAGCGCGCGGATGGAGCGGAAGTCTCCGGACGCCGCCAGCTTTCCGCTCACCATCAGGATGATGTTGTCCGCCAGCGTCTCCACCTCCTCCAGGATGTGTGAGGAGATCACGATTGTTCGGCCCGCGGCGGCAAGCCCCCGGGCCAGGTCCTGAAACTCCAGACGCTGGCGCGGGTCCGTTCCGCTGAGCGGCTCATCCAGAACAAGCACGGGCGGGTCATGAACCATGGTGGCGGCCAGGCGCATCCGCTGCCGCATCCCGCGGGAGTACGTGGCCAGCCGTCGATCCTGCGCGTCCGTCAGCCGGACCGCCTCGATGGCCGTGTCGACAGCCTCGTCGATGTTCGGCAGCCCGTGCATGCGGGCGGAGAACTCCACGAACTCCCGCCCCGTGTAGAAGTCATACACGGCCTGATGCTCCGTCATGACGCCAATCTGCCGATACAGGCGCGTGTCGCCACGCGCCGGCAGGCCAAAAATGCGAACCTGTCCACGTGACGGCGCGGACAGCCCCGTCATCATGTGGAGCAGCGTCGTCTTGCCCGCCCCGTTCGGCCCCAGAAGGCCGGTGATGCCGGGACCGATGTTCAGCGACACCTCATTGACCGCAACAACGTTCCCGAACCACTTGGAGACGTTCTCGACGGTGATCGTCGCGTCCGGGGAGGATGCGGGGTTGGCGTTCACTACGGCCTCATCGGCGCTCATGCCGCGTACCTCCGATAC
>JAAXGS010000167.1 GCA_012271225.1 Dehalococcoidia bacterium
GGCGGCATGGGGACATTCAGCGTCAGTATTGAGCTCGCGAACAGGGAAGGGACGCGCGTACGCGAAATCGAAGCGCTGGTGGACACCGGCGCCGCGTACAGTGTCTTTCCCGCCAACCTGCTGGCCGATCTGGATGTTGAGCCGGCGGAGAGGCGCCAGTTTGAGATGGCGGATGGCCGCGTGATCGAAATGGGCATGGGCGAGGCCGTCGCCAGAGTCGATGGTCGGAGCGCCACCACGATGGTCATTTTTGGAGACGCCGGCACGGGCCCTCTGCTGGGGGCGCACGCGCTTGAGGGGCTTGGCCTGGGAGTTGACCCCGTCAACAGGGAACTGATCCCGGTCACAATGAGACTGTAGGGCGGTGGCGGGGGCCTGGCCCCCGAGAGCCGTGGGTGGTGAGTTCAGCTGCCGAGCGAAGAAGGCCCGGGAAGCGCAGGGAAGGTGTGGCTGACATCAGCACGTTTCGGGTTGCTGTCGAGGTATTGAGCAGGGACGGTTCACGCGCAGAAGCCGTAGAGGCGCTGGTCGACACCGGCGCGTTCTACACGCTGCTGCCTGCGCCGCTACTCCATGACCTGGGACACTCCGTCGCCTGGCGGGAGGCGTTCAGGCTGGCGGATGGACGCTCGATTGAATTGGGCGTTGTGGAGGCGGTCGTCCGCTATGATGGTCGAGAGCGGACGACGCCGATTGTTTTCGGCCCGGACGACGCCAGGCCATTGCTGGGCGCGTTCACACTGGAGGCATTCGCGCTCACCATAGATCCACGGCGCGGGGAACTGGTGCAGGCGGAGTTGACGCTGTAGGACGGACGCGGGGCGGCAGAACGGCAACCCCGCTGCGCATTCAGGTTTAGGCGCGGCAGGCTGTGCTTGAACGTCAGGCAGGCTGTCCTACGCCGCCGTTATGGCCGCCTGTTCATCTTCGCCGATCTCCGGATCCTCAGGCTCATCTTCCACATACATGTCAGAGATGCCGGCAATGCGGGCGTCGGTCAGGGCGTTGCGGAAGACATCTTTCCCGTCTCCGAGGTTTCGCCCCATAGCTTTGCCGATGGAGTCAAGCATACGCTGGCCACGGTCCACGAAGAACTGTACGAAATCATCGTCTTTGAGCAGCGCAGGATTGGCCCAATGGGATTCCAGTAGTGAATTCAGTTCGCCATCCGTTGTGCTATCCGGAATGTTCCTGCGGATTGTATCAAGGTAAATGGAGGGCGCTCGCCCGCCAATCCTCTTGTTCGTGGTGGAATCCATAGGCGTCTTGTTGATGATGGAGTTGTAGATTTTGTTTTGGATTTTGTTCTTATCACACCACGCGGCGGGGAAAATATGATGGATATCGATAGCCTTCTCGTGGAAGACGGAGAGGTTGAGAGGTGTAGTGACGATCCAATCCTTTGCCTGATACTTCATTTGAAGGGCAAACACCCCCTTGTAGGCGGCACTCTGACGTGTCCTCAGTGAAACAAGCCTTTCTGGGATAAACGTTGCCTCCCGGAGCATCTGGGGGACTGTGCCGTCGCGGACAAAGCTCGCCACCTGCACGAGATCCTGTGCAAACAGGGTCTCTGTAGGGCCGCCGTAGACTTCTCCAAAGACGCCTGTCCAGTACCACTGCTCCAGCCGCCCATTTGCCCGGCCTGGCCGTGCCTCATCTCCAAGCTCCACATACAAGGCGGCGAGGGGCACGAGTTGGGTGGCATAGGGCACGTTCTTCTTGCCAAAGACGTATTGGGAGTTAAGAAACTCTGCGGCGGAGATGAACCCACTTTCCACTTTGTCCGCCCAGGCCCGGTAATCATTGAGTGTGAGGTCCAGAATGTCACGTTTGCGGCATCCGATGGCAGGCAACTGATTGCCCGTTTTGCCTTCTGCGAGGGCCTGACGGCGGTCCTCCTGCGTTTTGAGGAGGGTGATCACCTGCAGGAACCTGTCGCCGTCCACATCCTGCAGAACGCTGTTCTTGGTGCGCATTCGGTATCGCCGCGCATCCCAATCCTCGCGCAGAGAAAACTCGTCGTCCATTGCGAATGATGCTGTGGCCAGCTCAAAAACATTCAGAATGACGCCGCCCGTGTTGACCTTTTCAAAGACGAGGCAGACGGCCTCTTTGGGCGTGTTCTTTGCAAGTTCAATAACAGGCATTTGATACTTAGAGAAATTGTCTGTGATCTCTTCAACGAATCACTGAACAAACTCGTTTGCGTTGCCTTCAGGGTGTTGTCGGCCATCGCGCGACCAATGATTGATGTAGGAAAAGGCCCAGTTCATTGGAGCCATGAGCCGCTCTGTCGGTATCATGTGTTGCTCAAACTCTTTATCCTCTGAGGAGAGATCAAGCAGGATTTCGCGCCCCAGGCCGCTTGTGCGGATCCCATTTTCCGGAAGGCTCTCGATGGGGTCTTCGCGCTCAACGTTAGGGTCCAGAGCAGCCTGCATGTTCACGTAGTAGCGCCGCCTGATTTTGCGCCCCTTGCTGTCTCTTGTTTCGACTGGGTCCCTGTGGCGCAGCGCCTGATACAGAGACGTCAGTCGCTGCTGGCCATCCAGTAGGTAGGATGTGGGTTGCGCGGATGTGTCAGGAACGCCCTCAATCAGCCGCGGCTTGAGCCTGATGTCCCCGCCGGCCTCCAGCGTCATCACTGCCCCGATTGGGAACCCGCGGGAAATGCTGGCCAACAGGCCACGGATGCGGTCATCATCCCACACCCATCCCCTCTGAAAGTCCGGGAGGTGTATCCCTCCGGATTCGATACTGTCGAGCAGGTTACTGAGCAACTTTGGATTGGTCTCAAACACAACAAGAACCTCCTGGCTGGGAGTGGTGCTTGTAAACGATAATCAGACTTTAGGGATACTCCGGGGCGCCGGTCAATGGCGTGATCGTTACCCCCGTTGTGCTATTTCCTCCTGTGCGCGGGTGATGAAGTCATCGGTGGGCATGGGGCCCAGGTTCTCGCTGTTCTCGCGGCGGCGGACGGCGACGGCGTCTGCCGCCTCCTCGCGGTCTCCAACCACAAGCATGTAGGGCACTCGCTGTCCCTGCGCGTCACGAATCTTGGCGTTCATCCGCTCATTGCGGTCATCGATCTCGCAGCGCAGGCCGGAGGCGCGCAGGCGGGTTTCCACCCGTCGCGCATAGGGAACATGGCGGTCCGCAATCGGAATAATCACGGCCTGAACGGGCGCGAGCCACAGAGGGAAAGCGCCGGCGTTGTGCTCAAGCAGCACGCCCAAAAAGCGCTCCAGCGAGCCCAGAATGGCGCGGTGGATCATCACCGGCCGCTCCCTCCGGTTGTCCTCCGTCACGTATTCCAGGCCGAACCGCTCCGGCAGATTGAAATCCAGCTGAAAGGTGCTCAACTGCCATTCACGCCGCAGCGCGTCCCGGGAGAAGAGATCGATCTTGGGCCCGTAGAACGCGCCCTCATTGGGTATCTCCTCGTAGTCCGTGCCGGCGAGCGCGTCACGCAGGGCCTGTTCCGCCCTGTCCCACGTCTCATCGCTGCCCACGCGCTGGTCCGGCCGCAGTGAGAGCGTGTAGCGCGGCTCATTCAGGCCAAACGCGGCGTACACCTCACGCATCATGCGGATGAGCGAGGAGAACTCCTCCTGTATCTGGTCGATGCGGCAGAAGATGTGGGCATCGTCCTGTGAGAAGCTGCGGACGCGGGTCAGGCCGTGCGTGACGCCGGAGCGCTCATTCCGATGCAGACGGCCGAAATCCGCATAGCGCAGCGGCAGAGCGCGGTAGGAGTGCAGCTGCGAGAGATAGACGACGCAGTGCCCGGGGCAGTTCATCGGCTTGACGCCGTATTCGATGTCATCGGACTGCGTGAGGTACATGCTCTCCAGATAGTTGTCATAGTGGCCGGAGCGCTTCCACAGATCAGAGAGGAAGATCTGCGGGGTGATGATCTCCCGGTAGCCGTAGGCGTCATACAGCTCCCTGATGAAATCGACCATCAGGTTATAGACGGTTGCGCCCTTCGGCAGGAAGAAGGGGCTGGCGGGGGCGATGGGGTCAAAGAAGAAGAGATCGAGCTCACGGCCCAGACGGCGGTGATCCCGCCGTTCCGCCTCCGCAATCCGCTGCAGGTGGGCGTCAAGCTCCTCCTGTGTTTCAAAGAGCGCGCCGTAGATGCGCTGCAGCTGCGGGTTGCGCTCATCGCCGCGCCAGTACGCCCCAGCGACCCTCAGCAGTTTGAACGCGCCGGTCCTGTCCGTGGACTCCGCGTGAGGGCCCTGACAGAGGTCCGTGAACCCCCGGTGGCTGAAGATGGAGACCGTGTCATCTGCCAGGCTCTCGATGATCTCTACCTTAAAAGGCTGATCTGAGAAGCGGCGGAGGCCCTCCTCGCGCGGGAGCTCTTCGGCGATGAACGGCGCCGCTGCAGCGGCGCTTTCCCGCATGCGCGACTCAATCTCCGGCAGGTCGTCGGGCGTCAGTGTGCGCGGCAGCAGGAAATCGTAATAGAAGCCATCGTCGATTGGCGGGCCGATCCCCAGCTTGGCGTCCGGAAACATGGCGAGGACGGCCTCCGCCATCATGTGCGCGGCGGAGTGCCGCATACGGATGAGAGCCTCGTTGTCGCCGGCATAGCGGCCCTCCAGGGCATCGCTGCTGCCTTCAGGGGTGGATGTCTGATGCTGATGGGACATGTGTGTTCGCCGCGCCTTGTTCTCATCCTATAATGACAGGAAAACGGGGACAGGGACGCCGCGATGACGGAACGGGCAAACCGAGCGCCCGGAGTTCCGGGGAACGGCGGGCCATCGCCGCGCCGCCCCTTTCATATAAGAGACGAGAACAGAGACGCCCGGCCGGGCTGCCGGGGCCAACAGTCAGGTGAACATGACCGACACCGCGTCCGAAACGTACGAGCGCCAAAGGCGGCTGCTGGAGGAGTTGTCCAACGCCTTTGGGCCAACGGGCCATGAGGGGCCCGTCCGCGCCATCATGCGACGTGAGTTGACGCCGCTGGCGGATGCCATTGAAACGGACGGCATCGGCTCCCTCATCGCGCGCATTGGTGATGAGTCTGATGACGCGCCGCGGGTGATGCTCTCCGCGCACATGGATGAGGTTGGGCTGATGGTCCGCCAGATCACCCCGGAGGGGTTTTTGACCATACAGAGCCTGGGCGGGTGGCTTGACCAGGCGCTCATCAATCAGCGCTGGACCGTGATGACGCGGAACGGCCCTGTTCCGGGCGTGACGGGGATCAAGACCGTGCACGTCATGCAGCCGGACGCGCGGGGGCAGGTATTCCGCAAGGAGAGCATGTTCATCGATGTTGGCGCGGCGGACAGGGACGACGCGGAGC
>JAAXGS010000168.1 GCA_012271225.1 Dehalococcoidia bacterium
GCGTCACACGCACCTTTGTCATGGCCCTGCGCCCTCACTGTCTGCCTCGTCCGCTTGCGGCGTGGCCTCCGCTTCAGGTGGCTGGGTGGTCGCCTCTCCGCTGTCAGATGATACGGTTGCCGCGTCCGGCCCGCCCGCGTCCTCCGGCGTGCGGGAGTCCCCGGACGCATCGCGGCTGACGGGTTGTTCCGCCGTCGCCGGCGCTGAACTCGCGCCATTCGCCGTGGGCTCCGGCTGCGCCTCCGGAAGCGGCGCCTCGCCGCGAACCATGCGGCGCAGGGAGATTGTCTCCCGCGGATCGCGCATCATCTGCAGGCCCTTGATTGTGGCCTGCACGACGTTGATGGGGTTGTTGCTCCCCTGAGACTTGGTCAGAATGTCACGCACTCCTGCCGCCTGAACGACGGCGCGCACCGCGGCGCTGGCCCGGACGCCCGTTCCCGGCGCGGCGGGGCGCAGAAGGACCTGCGCGCCGCCGAATCGGCTGACCACCTGCTGCGGCACGCTGCTCTCCAGCGTTGCGACGTCAATGAGCGAGCGCCGGGCAATGGCGCCACCCTTTTGAACTGCCAACGGCACCTCCGCGGCCTTGCCGAGCCCGTAGCCGATCTTGCCGTTGCCGTCCCCCACCACAACAAGGGCGTTGAACGTGAACCGCCGTCCGCCCGCGACGGTCTTGGCCACGCGGCGGATTGAGACAACGCTCTCGGTCAGCCCGTCCGATTCCCGATCCGCGTCGCGCTGCCTCTCCCGAGTGCGGCCGCGCGCTCCCCGTGTGCGTCCAAGTGTCATAGTTTCTCCGGATCCGCTTCCTGTGGCGCCTCTGCCTAGAAGACCAGGCCGTTCTCCCGCGCCGCCTCTGCGACGGCCCTGACTCGACCATGGTACTGATATCCGCCGCGGTCAAAGACGACGCTGGTGACGCCGCCGGCGACGGCTCTCTGCGCGACTGCCGCGCCGACGAGGCGTGAGCGCTCCGACTTGTTTCGGGACGTTGTCTCGCCGCGGATGTCCTTGTCCCGAGTTGACGCGGCGGCCAGCGTGACGCCGCGCGCATCATCCACAACC
>JAAXGS010000169.1 GCA_012271225.1 Dehalococcoidia bacterium
GACACCCTGACCTACTCCCTGGCGGATGACGATAACACCACCGGCGACTACGCCTCCTTCGCCATCGACAGCGCCACCGGCCAACTGTCACTGGGCAGCAACGTGACCCTGGACAGCGCCAGGGACTATGTGTTCAAGGCGGCGGCGAACGACGGAACCGACTCGGCCACAATCGTGGTGACAGTGGATGTGGCGGATTGCGCCGGCGTCTGGTGCGGCAGCCTGATCGCCGCCGAGGATGAGAACAGCGAGTCCGCCGGCTATGAGACCGGCGAGTACGGCGCGCTGCTGCCCAGCCGGGCGGTGAGCGTCGGCAGCGATATGTATCACATCACAAACATCTCTGAGGACGGGGTGGCGGTGTATCTGGGCTTTGAGGAGGACATCGCCGCTGGTGGGCTCAGCGCGCAGGGCCTTCGGCTGGAGTTGGGCGACCGCGCCTTCGATCTGACGGACACCGCTGAGGCGGACGCCAATGACCAGGGTGAAGTCTACTATTACCTGTTGGAGAACCCATCGGATGAGACGGCGATCGCCGCCGGCGCCACCTACACCCTGACCATTTTTGACGCGCAGGGCGTGCCGGCCTTCCTCGAGGGCGCTGCCGCGGCCCGCGCCGTTCCGGAGAGCGCCTCCATCGGCGACCCGGTGGGCACGCCGGTCGCCGCCATCGATCCGGATGGCGATGCCCTCACATTCACCCTGAGCGGGACCGACGAGGCGTCCTTCACCGTCGACTCGGACACCGGGCAGATACGGACCGCCGTCGGCGTGAACTACCGGACCAGAGTCAACTATGAAGTGACCCTGAGCGTCACGGACGGCAAGGCCCTGGACGGGACCGTCGAGCTCACCCCCACCATCGATGACACCATCACCGTCAGCATCAGTGTGACGGACGTTCTCCTGTCGCAGAAGTTCCCGGGCTGCGAGACCGGTGACATCTTCTGTGAGCAGATCACCGCCGGCCTCTATCTCCCTCATGGAGTGTTGGGTTACTCGGCGCCGGACTCGACCGGCAGCATCACCAATAACTCCTTCACGTACAAGGGGGCGGACCACACCGTGCTCGCCGTCTATAACATGTTTGGATTCACGGCCGGCAATGCCATATTCATGCTGCAGGGCATCAGCCAGCCCATCTCATCCCTTGAGGGACTCACCCTGTATCTGAACGGCGAGGAGTATGCCTTTGCCGACGCCACAGAGACAACCACGCGTGACGATAACTCCATGGCGACGTGGTCCTGGAAGGGCAACTCACTGAGTGACAACACCACCTACCTGGTCCGCATCGCCGTCCCGGATGAGGCGGGAATCGTGACCCTTGACGCCCACACCCCTGTGGTGGACACGGCCGTCACCGCCAGCCTCAGCGACGCGGACGGCGTCATCCGCGGAACCCTCACGTGGCAGTGGGCCGAATCGTCGGACTGGGATTCAGTCACCCGCGCCGGAACGTGGACTGACATCAGCGGGGCCACCGCGGACTCCTACACACCGGTCGCGGACGATGTGAGCAGCTACCTGCGGGCCACAGCCTCCTATGACGATGCCTATGGCGCAGGCAGGAGCGCGGAGCAGGTCTCCGTGAACGCGGTGACGGCCATCGGAGACAACAAGCCGCCGTTTGTGAACGGCGGGAACGTGGCCCTGAGCGCCGAAGAGAACACGGCCGGACTCCTGATGACCTTCACGGCAACGGACGAGGACGGGGACACCGTCACCTGGAGCCTGGCCGGGGCGGACAGCGGCGATTTCGTCTTCGACTCAACCACCGGCGAGCTGAGCTTCAGCGCCGCCCGCGACTACGAAGCGCCGGTCGACGGCGATACCGACAACGTCTACGAGGTGACGCTGCAGGTCAGCGACGGCAAGGCGGCTGACGGAACCACGGACGCCTCTGTTGACCACTCCATAGCGGTGACTGTCACCGTGACGGACGTGGAGGAAGAGGGCACGGTGACTTTCAGTCCCACCAACCCCGCGGTCGGTTCAGCCGTCACCGCCAGTCTTTCCGATCCGGACGGCGGAGAG
>JAAXGS010000170.1 GCA_012271225.1 Dehalococcoidia bacterium
GGGAGGCGCACACGTCCTCCAGCGTGCCGCTGACGACGACCTCTCCGCCGTGCTCGCCCGCGCCCGGCCCCATGTCAATCACATGGTCGGACGCGCGCATCACCGCCTCGTCATGCTCGACGACGATGACCGTGTTGCCCAGGTCCCGCAGCCCCTTGAGCGTCTCAATCAGACGCGCGTTGTCCACGGGGTGCAGGCCAATGGACGGCTCGTCACAGATGTACACGACGCCCATCAGTCCGCTGCCGATCTGCGTTGCCAATCGGATCCGCTGCCCCTCTCCGCCGGAGAGCGTCGCCGCCGTCCTGTCGAGCGTCAGGTACTCCAGGCCCACGTTGACCAGAAACTCCAGCCGGGCCGCGATCTCCTTCAAGATCTGGCGGCTGATGGTCGATTCCCGATTGGTCAGCGGCCCGTTCTCCGTATCCGCGAGGCGGCTCACCCACTCGAGGGCGCGGTCGATGCTCTGGGAGGTTGTCTCCACAATCGTCTTGTCGTCCACGCGCACTGCGAGCGCCTCCGGGCGCAGGCGCTTGCCCTGGCAGGCGGCGCACGGCCGCCGGGCCATGAATCGCTCAATCTCCTGCCGCTGATTGTCAGACTCGGTCTCGCGGTGCCGCCGCTCCAAGTTGGGAATGATGCCCTCAAACGTTGCGCCAAAGTGGACCACGCGGCCACTCCGGGTGCGATGCCGCACGCGGATTTTCTCAGATCCCCCGCCGCCGACGGGGCCGTAGAGCAGGAACTCCAGTTGGTCCGGCGTCAGGCCGGCTATCGGGGAGTTCATGTCTGTGCCGATCATTGATGTGGCCGTCTGCAGGATGGAGGTGTACCAGCCCGCCATTGTGCCGGAGCGCGCCCACGGGAGAACCGCGCCCTCCGCAAAGGAGAGTTCCTTGTTGGGGATGACGAGATCGGGATCGACCTCCAACCGGTAGCCGATGCCGGTGCACTCCGGGCAGGCCCCGTGCGGACTGTTGAATGAGAACGTGCGCGGGGCGATCTCCCCAAGCGAGATTCCGCACTGCACGCACGCGAACTGCTCGCTGTAGAGCTCCTCATCGCCGGAGTCCGCGTCCAGGGTCTGGACAACGCCTCCCCCAAGCCGGAGGGATGTCTCGACGGAGTCCGTCACTCTGCCCCGTATCTCGCCGCGGTCGTCCGGGATAACAAGGCGATCCACCACGATCTCAATGGTGTGCCATTGCTGCTTGTTGAGGCGGATATCGTCTGACAGATCGCGTATCTCGCCGTTCACGCGCGCCCGCACAAAGCCGCCGCGCCGCGCCTCATCCAGCAGCCCGTAGTGCTCGCCCTTCTTGCGGCGGACCAGGGGCGCAAGAAGCATGATACGGGTTCCGGGCTGCGCCTCAAGAACCGCGTCGACGATCTGCTGCACCGTCTGGCTCTCAATGGGCCGGCCGCAGTTGTAGCAGGACGGATGCCCGATGCGCGCATAGAGCAGCCGCAGATAGTCATAGATCTCCGTGACGGTGCCAACGGTCGACCGCGGGTTGTGAGAGACGCCCTTCTGATCGATGGAGATGGCCGGCGACAGCCCCTCGATGTAGTCGACGTCCGGCTTCTCCATCAGGCCCAGGAACTGGCGAGCGTAGGCGGAGAGTGATTCGACGTAGCGCCGCTGTCCCTCCGCGTAGATGGTGTCGAACGCGAGGGAGCTCTTGCCGGAGCCGGAGACGCCCGTGATCACCACGAGCTTGTCTCGCGGAATGGTCACGTCAACGTTCTTCAGGCTGTGCTCGCGCGCGCCCTTAACGTGGATGACTGATGTGGACATAAACCGCCCAAGCCCCGCTCTTTTCCCTGCCATCAGTGTAGGCGCGGGAGCGCGTCCTCACAACCGCAGAGGCCGCCTCTTGACTACTTTTTGAGGCCCGCGCAGGGCAGCGCGCCGCGCTGTCTGCGCGGGCGGACAGGAGAATTGGCCGCAACCCGACGTACAATAGCGCTATGGGCATGTTCAACGTTGCGCTGCGTGTCTCTGATCTGTCCGGCAGTCGCTCCCGCAGCGTGGAGGCTCTCGTCGACACCGGGACGTTCTACACGATGCTTCCGGCGGCGCTGCTGCGGGAGATGGAGATTGCCCCGACGCGCTCCGTGGAGTTTGAGCTCGCGGACGGGAGCGTTGTTGAGTTTGGCGTTGGTCACGCGGTTGCGGCGATTGACGGCCAGGAGGTCATCACCCCGGTCGTGTTCGGCCCGGACGGCGCGGAGCCGTTGCTGGGCACGTACACGCTTGAGGGACTCAGGCTGACCGTGGATCCGGTCAATGAGGTGCTGACGCCCGCGCGCAGGCCGCGCCTGTAGCGCAGAGCTGAGCATGTAGCACATGGCCGCGCGGCAGGCCGCCTGCCAAAAGAATCCCGTCTACGACTCAGCGCGCGTCACCCACCGCCACCCATCGATGACCACGTCTACCGCGCGGTAGTTATCCAGCCATTGCGCGCCGTGCAGGGCGTACTCCTGCGCCTCCTTCAGCGCTGTCAGCGGGATGAGCCAGACCGCGGAGCGCCGCCACGTCAGTTCATATTCAGGCGCAAACCGGCGCGCGCCCGCCGCGAAGACGAACCAGAATTCAAAGACGTTGGGGAACAGCAGCAGCACCCAGCGTTCCCCCAGGGCCTCGAACGCCAGGACGCCGATGATCCGAAAGGCGAACAGCGCGACCGCGACAGCGCGCGTCGGGCCGCTCCAGCGCAGGGCAACCCAGAGAAACGTCAGCATGTAGGCGAGGTCCAGCCACTTGTCCAGGGACTGATAGTCCCGAACCCCGCCCATGTCCAGCAGGTTCATCATGAACAGGTCCGAGAAATCGATGAGGATGGCGAGCAGGGAGCCGGCAAAGGCCCATCGGAGGACGAACAGCGCGCCCCCGATGCGCGCGGCGCTGATGACCAGTTCTTCCGCAGTCATGGAGACAGGGTAGGCCACCCGCCGTGATGCGCGCACGCGAGGCGAGTAGACGCGCGCCGCATCACGCATACATACCGCCGCCCCGGAAGTCAGACGACGCGTTGAGTGGACAGCGCGTTCAGACGCTATGGGACAAGGGGCGCGCTTCTGCTATCTCAGCCTGCTCGCGCGGCGGCTAGATCAGGCTGTGTGACTGGCCGCCGTCGATGTTGATCGTCGCGCCGGTGAGAAACCCCGCCCGCTCTGAGCAGAGGAACGCGATCAGGTCCCCAACCGGCTCCGGCCAGCCGAATCGACCCATCGGCAGATTGTGCTCGATGAAGTCGCGCACAACCCCCGGCTCGTTCTGCGCTTGGAAGCGATCCCAACTGCCAGTTGGGAAGGCGACGGACCCCGGCGCGACGGAGTTGATCAGTATCCCGTCCCCGGCATGGCTCAGCGCCGTGCTTTTGGTGAACGCGATCAGCGCGGCCTTGGTGGTCATGTAAGCCACGCCGCCGCCGTGTTCACGTCCCCAGATGGAGGAGACGTTGACGATACG
>JAAXGS010000171.1 GCA_012271225.1 Dehalococcoidia bacterium
CTACTGCGCGGGCGGCGTCCGCTCTGCGCTGGCGTCGGAGTTGGCCGCCTCCGTCGGCGTGCCCGGCCCGCTCTACAGCCTGGAGGGCGGGATTGGCGCGTGGGCCAAGGCCGGACACCCCGTCAGCAAGGACTAGCGCCGCCCTCCCGCGCTTGTGTCACGGGCGCGCAGGCCTCTCACTCATGCGCCCCGGGACGTCTGCAGTTCCGTACAGTGATTCGGTGACAGCGCTGACTGTTCATGGCCTCTGAGCATGACTGAGCAAGCGTACCTGGCGCAGCGGCCCGTCATTGATGCGCTGCGGACGCCGGCAGCGTATCCGGCGGACGCAGGCGTCCGGGCCGTGGAGGTCCGTGAGACACACTCCGCCATCGTCTTTCTCGCGGGCAGCCATGCCTACAAGATGAAAAAGGCCGTCGACTACGGCTTTCTGGATTTCACAACGCTGGAGAAGCGGCGGCACTTCTGCTATCAGGAGCTCTTTCTCAATCAGCGCGCCGCGCCGGAGGTCTACCAGGAGGTGCGCAGCGTTGTGCCGGACGGCGCGGGCGGCTACCGCATCGGCGCGGAGGATGACCCGGCCGCCGTCGAGTATCTGGTGCAGATGGCGCGCCTGCCTGAGAACATGATGCTGGATGCCCGGCTGGAGCGCGGGGAGGTCACCCCGGACATGATGACGCAGCTGGGCCGCGTCATCGCGGATTTCCATGAACGGGCGGAAACCAATGACGAGATCGCCGCCGCAGGCGACATCGCGGGCGTCCGCTTCAACGTCGAGGAGAACTTTGAGCAGACCGCCCCGTACATCGGCCGCACCATCGCGCGGGAGACGTATGACGCCGTTGCGCGGTACGCGCGGCGGTTCATGGCGGAGAGAGAGACGCTTTTCCACTCACGCGCCCGGGGCGGGTTCGTTCGCGATACGCACGGCGACCTGCACGCCCAGCAGATCTGCATTGAACAGACGGGCCGCGTCTCCGTGCTGGACTGCATCGATTTCAATCAGCGTTTCCGCTACGGCGATACGGCGTGGGACGCGGGGTTCATGGCGATGGACCTTGAGGCGCGCGGCCATCCGCGCCTGGCGCGAGCGTTTGTGGACGGCTACCTGTCCCGCGCCGATGATCCGGGGATGCCGGAGATGCTGCCGTTCTATCAGTGCTACCGCGCCTATGTGCGGGGCAAGGTGGAGGGGTTTCGTCTGGATCAGCCGGGACTCGATGCTGATGAGGCCGCGGCCGTCACCGCGCGCGCCAGGCAGTATTTTCTGCTTGCTGAGCAGTACGCGCGGACGATGATCGGCCCGGGCATCGTGCTGGTTGGCGGCCTCATGGGGACGGGCAAGACAACGGTGGCGCAGGGCCTGACGCGGGAGCGCGGCCACGTCCTCCTCTCCAGTGACGTTGTCCGCAAGCGCGCGCAGGGCGTCCCGCCGCAGGAGCGCCGATTCGAGAACTGGAACGCGGGACTGTATGCGCCGGAGATAACGGAGCAGACGTACGCGGAGCTTGAGGCTCTGGCGGATGCTGCCCTGCAGGAGGGGCGGTCCGTGGTGGTGGACGCCTCCTTCAGCAGCGCGCGGCAGCGGGCGCGCTTTGCCGCGCTCTCCCGAGCGCGCGGCGTCAGTCTGACGATGGCGCTCTGTGAACTGTCTGAGGAGGAGACGCGCAGACGCCTCGATGCCCGTGTTGAGGCCGGCGGCGCGCCCGCGGACGGGAGATGGGAGATCTACGCGGATCAGCGCGCCGCATTCGAGCCGCCGGAGGAGCTGCCCGACGACAGCGTCCTGCGTCTCGATGCGTCCGGCCCCCCGCTCGCCGTGCTGGAGACGCTTGTCTCACGGCTGGACGCGGACGCGATAGAATAGGGGAAATACCGGAGACCACAATGTCCTGCGCGCCCGCCGACCACGGCGGCGCGCAGGACACCCAACCCGATGGCTCATCGTCATTCTCAGGAGGACCTGATGGCCGTTTCACCCATCGCCAGTGACATTGCCGATATGTCCCTTGCCGAAGAGGGACTCAGGCGCATCGAGTGGGCCGGGCGGGACATGCCGGTGCTGCGGCTGATCCGGGAGCGTTTCACGCAGGAGCGGCCGCTGGCGGGGCAGCGCATCGCCGCAAGCCTGCACGTCACATCGGAGACGGCGAATCTGATGCTGGCCCTGACGGCGGGCGGGGCGGACGTGCGGCTGTGCGCCTCAAACCCCCTCTCCACACAGGATGACGTCGCCGCCGCGCTGGTCGCGCGCCATGACATCTCCGTCTTTGCCGTGCACGGAGAGGACACGGACACGTACTACCGCCACCTGAACCAGGCGCTGGACGGACGCCCCACCATCACGATGGACGACGGCGCGGACCTCGTCGCGGCAATACACGGCGCGCGGCAGGACCTGGCCGCGGAGATCATCGGCGGGAGCGAGGAGACGACAACCGGCGTGATCCGCCTGCGCAGCCTTGCGCAGCAGGGCAAGCTGATGTATCCCGTCATCGCCGTGAATGACGCGGACACCAAGCATCTCTTTGATAATCGGTACGGCACCGGGCAGAGCACGCTGGACGGCATTACGCGCGCCACAAACATCCTGTGGGCGGGCAAGACGGTGCTCATTGCGGGCTACGGCTGGTGCGGGCGCGGCGTGGCGCTGCGCGCGCGCGGCATGGGGGCGCAGGTGATTGTGGCCGAGATCGATGCCATCCGCGCGCTGGAGGCGCTGATGGACGGCAACCGCGTCATGCCAATGGCGGAGGCCGTTCCCCTTGCAGATGTCATCATCACCGTGACCGGGGACATCCACGCCCTGGGCCGGAGCCACATCCCGCTGCTAAAGGACGGCGTCATCCTGGCCAACTCCGGGCACTTCAACGTGGAGATCGATATTCCGGCGCTGGAGGAGAGCAGCACGGGCGCGCGGGAGGTCCGGCCGAACGTTATGACGTATACGATGGCGGACGGACGCGCGGTCAATCTGCTTGCGGAGGGGCGGCTGATCAATCTCGCGGCCGCGGAGGGGCACCCGTCCGCCGTGATGGACCTGTCCTTCGCGGATCAGGCCCTCGCCGCGGAGCATCTCGCCGCGGCGCCGCGCGGCTCGCTGTCGAATGACGTGCACACCCTGCCGCACCACCTTGACGTGGAGGTGGCGCGGCTCAAGCTGCAGTCCGTCGGTATCGAGATCGATACGCCAACGGTGGAACAGACGGCGTACCTGGGCAGCTGGGAGATGGGAACCTGAATCGGCAAGACGCCCCCCCGGCTGCTGCGTCGGCCCGGACGGGGTCGATTCGCGCCTCCGCCTCCGCCCGGGAGCAGGCGCAATACAGTTGCTGCTTCGCGTGCGGCGCGGCGAATGAGGCCGGCCTGCAGCTGGACTTTGAAACTACGGACGGCGGCGGCGTGACCGCGGTCTACGTCCCGCAGGAGAGGCATCAGGGCTGGCCGCGCGTTCTGCACGGCGGCATTGTGGCCACGCTTCTGGATGAGGCCGCCGCGTACGTGGCCTATGCGCGCGGGCAGCACGCGGCAACGGCGCGCCTGACCATTCGCTACACCCGCCCGGCCTCGCTGGATCAACCGCTGCGCGTCCGGGCAACCCTTGTCAGAGACGCTCGACGGATGCTTACGATAGAATCCCGTGTCACGACGCTCGATGGCGATGACATCGCGGCGGCGGAGGCCGTCCTGCTGCTGCTGACCCCCAAACAGGAGCGGGACTACGGCCTGGCGGACGACCACGATGACACGGGTGACGGCGCGGATCAGGAGAACACCGGATTTCAGGGGAGGGATGGCAATCGATGACGGGTGAAACAGGGGCCGCGCCCCTGAGCTTCTTGCGCAGCGCATCGTTCCTGCAGACGGGTGAATCGGTGACCGAGGGTCACCCGGACAAGCTCTGTGATCAGATCTC
>JAAXGS010000172.1 GCA_012271225.1 Dehalococcoidia bacterium
CATGGCAGGGCTGGCGCGCCGCAATCCGTACCTTGCGATGGCTCTGACGGCGGCGTTGTTCAGCCTGGCGGGATTCCCGTTCTTCATCGGCTTCGCGTCCAAGTTCTATCTGTTCACGGTTGTGGCCACGGCCGGAGCGCGTTTCCTTGTGCCCGTAGGCTTGGCCATATTCGCCAGCCTCATCTCTCTCTACTACTATCTGAATATCGTGAGACAGATGTACATTGAACCGCCGCAGGACAATGCGCCGCCGCTGCGCGTCCCCAGGACCATGTGGCTGCTCATCGCCGGGCTGCTTGGCGTTATCGTTATTGGCGGCGTTTATGTCAGACCGCTCGCGGAGGCTGCGGAGACTGCGGCGGCGGCCATATTCACGGGCGCGTAGAGCGGGAGAGGGTAGAGTGCCTGCATACACCGTGGTCTTATTGCCGAACGATGACGGATCACACCGCGCCCTTGTGCCCGCCCTGCCTTTGGCAGAGGGGGCCGGCCCCACGCGGGCCGCGGCTCTGGCGGAGGTTACGCGCAGCGCGGAGAGCGCGCTTGCAGAGATCATCGCTCAGGGCGGGCGTCCGCCCCGCGAGGAGTGGTCTCCGGTGCGCACGGTCTGGGTGCGGAATCCGCGGCGCGGCGATACATCGCCCTACGCCGTCATGGTTCAGCAGACGGAGGAGGGCGCGTTTCAGGCCACGCCCGTCGCCTTTACGGATGTGACGTACACCGGCACGACCGTTGAGGAGGCCGTTGAGCCAATCGGCCCGCTGCTCTTTCAGCGGTTGACAGAGCTTGTTGCGCAGGGAAAGCACTTCCCGACGCAGGATGACCCGCAGGCCTATGTCATCAGGGTCGCCGCGCGGGGAGCCGTTCCCGATGACGGGGAAGGTGAGGAAGAGTCCCTCTAGCCGAGCGCGGCGAGGCTGTTGTTCAGCTCCGCGACCTCCTCACGCGTGAGGGTCCAATCGGCGGCGCGCGCGTTTGCCTCCACCTGATCCGGTCGTGTGGCGCCGGCGATGACGCTGCTCACCTGCGGCTGCGCCAGAAGCCACGCGATGGCCAGTTCAACGGTGGAGTGGTTGCGCGCCTCCGCAAACGCGCGGGCCGCGTCCACAATGGCAAACGTTCGCTCGTTCATGAACCGCCGCCGTGAGCTTTCAGGGCTGCCCGCCATTCGCGTGCCGGCGGGCGGATCCTCTCCCGATGTGTACTTGCCCGTCAGAACGCCGCCCGCGAGAGGGAAATACGGGATGATACCCATGCCGTACTCAATGGCAAAGGGGATGAGTTCCTGTTCAATGTCCCGGTTGATCAGGCTGTACTCCGGTTGCGCGCTGATGAAGCTGTTCAGGCCGTGGTGGCGGCTTGTCCATGCGGCTTCCGCGTCCTGCCACGCCATGAAGTTCGAGCTGCCAATGTAGCGAATCTTTCCGGCGTGGATGAGGTCATCGAGGGCGCGCAGGGTTTCCTCGATGGGGGTGTGGCGGTCCGGGAAGTGGATCTGGTACAGGTCAATGTAATCGGTCTGAAGCCGTGTGAGACTGGCCTCAACCTCATCCATGATGTGCTTGCGGGAGTTCCCGCCCCCGTTTGGGCCTGACCGCATCATGCCGCCGCCCTTGGTGGCGATGATCGCGGCCTCCCGATTTCCCTGCAGGGCCCGCCCAATGTGGGACTCGGAATCCCCGGCGCTGTAGATGTTCGCCGTATCGATGAAATTGATGCCGCAGTCAAGCGCGGCCCTGATGACCGTTTCGCTCGCTGCGTAGTCGAGGCGTCTGCCAAAGTTGTTTGTGCCCAGCCCAACCGCGGAGACCTCGAGTCCGGACCTGCCCAGTCGACGATAGTGCATGAAAACCCGTCACCCCCATTGAATGCCCTATTATAAGCCCGCGCGGCTTGCGCGCCGAGACGTGCCCATACTGACTGACCCGGGGAGGAAGCCGATACATGAGCGACCAATTGAGCGTGTCCGCAGTCAGGGAGCGGCTCAATACACGGTTCATCGGTCAGACCCATCAGCACTTTGCTCTGACCAACTCAACGCAGGATATTGTGACGGAGGCCGGGCGGGCCGGAGCACAGGAGGGCCTCATCGTCACCGCGGATGAGCAGAGCAGGGGGCGTGGCAGGTTCCGCCGTTCCTGGGTTGCGCCGCCCGGCGCGTCCCTGCTGGTCTCCGTCCTGCTGCGGCCCGGGCCGGAACGGCTGCCGATGATGTCCATGATCGCCGCCCTTGCGTCAGCCCGCGCCATTCGCCGCGTCGTTCCTGAATTAGCGCCTGAGGTCAAATGGCCAAACGATGTCCTGCTGAAGGGGCGCAAGGCCTGCGGCATCCTGGTTGAAGTGGCGGACAGCGGCAACGACGCGAGCAAGTACGCCGTCGTTGGCATCGGGATCAACGTCAACTGGGATACGGCGTCCATTCCGGAGATCGCGGAGGCGTCGACGAGCCTGGCCAATGAGACGGGCCGCGCCGTCTCACGCGTGGACCTGCTCTGCGCCCTGTTGGAGGAGATGGAAAGGCTGTACCTGCAGGCGCAGGGTGGCGAGGATGTGTTCACGCAGTGGCGCTCCGCCCTCGTGACGCTTGGGCGGCAGGTTCGCGTCGCGGGCAGCGACTCCGCCTTTCAGGGCGTCGCCATCGATGTGGAGCCGAGCGGGGCGCTGGTCGTCATGGATGACGCCAATCAGAGACGTATCGTCCACGCGGGCGACGTCACGCTGTCCTGACACGCTCATTGGGGATCCGTATGCCCCGGATTCCGTACGTGCCCATCCTGCAGGTGGGGCTCGCGGCCCTTGTATCGCTCGTCGTGATCATTGCCGTCACACGATTCACGGATGAGATTGCCCGTCTGGGTTCCTGGGGGTATCTGGGCGTGTTCATCGTGCAGGCGCTCAACAGCATGACCGTGTTCATACCGGCCCCCGGGCACGCCTATGTGTTTGCCGTCGCTCCAACGCTGAACCCCGTTCTTGCCGCCATTGCGGCGGCGCTGGGCGCCATGCTGGGGGAGGCCACCTCATATCTGGCCGGCGTGGGCGGGGGGCGTCTGGTTCAACACAATCGGCTGTACCGTCGGTTGACGGCCCTGACCGAGGAGTGGTGCGGACTGTCTATTTTTCTCTTCGCCGCGACTCCGCTGCCCTTCGATATCGCCGGGCTCTGGGCGGGGAGTGTGCGCTACCCGTTTTGGCGCTATCTGACGCTGGCGTTTGCGGGCAAGATCATCCTGCTCACGGGCATTGTGCTGGCCGGATACTTTGGTCTGCCCATCGTGCAGAGCATTCCGTTTCTGGACGGCGTTTTGTCCTGAGGTTGCGCTGCGCTAGAATACATGAGCACAAGACCATAACGACAAACCAAGCGGCGCCGCCCGGGGTGTGGCCGCAAGACAGAGGCAAAGACAAACGTGTTGCGGCTGGCCCTACCCAGCAATAATCGATTGGCGGGAGATACGCTGGACCTGCTCGATGCCAGCGGAATCCACGTTTCACGGCGCGGCAGCCAGGGGCTTGTTGAGGAGGTTCGGGATATCCCGAACTGCGAGGCCGTCTTTCTCAGGCCGGATGACATTCCCGCCATCGTTGCCGAGGGCGGCGCTCACCTGGGCATAACCGGCCGGGACTGGTTTGAGGAGAAGCGCCTCTCCGGACTGGATAACGTCTCCTGCCTGATTGACGATCTTGGCTACGGCCACGGCCGCCTGATGCTCGCCGCGCCCAGCAGGCGCTACGGCGACGCCGGGGACATTTCCGCCGATGAGTTGACCGACTGGGCGCGCCAACTGGGACGTGATCTGCGGGTGGCGACCAAATACCCCGGCCTGACCGGGCAGTATATGAAGGCGCACGGCCTCTCCGGGCGGGGCGTGCGGCTCTTTCAGGGATCGCATGAGCTGCTGCCCAGACTGGGGGCGGCGGACCTGATCGCGGATGTTGTTGTCACCGGCTCCACGCTTGCCGCGCATTCACTCACGGGTCTGCAGTTGGGAGAGCCGCCGAAGCCGATACTCCGCTCCAGCGCCGCGCTGATCGCCTGCCTGGACAAGTCCGTGTATGACGATCAGGCCGTCCGGTCCGCCTGGCTGGTGCTGGAATATATCCATGCCAATCTCAATGCGGAACGGCGATATGTTGTGATGGCGAATGTGCCCGGCGAGTCACCGGAAGATGTGGCCCGCAAGCTCTTTGACCTGCCGTCGCAGGGCAGCATTGGCCTGAAGGGGCCGACGATCGCGCCCGTCATCACGCGGGACAGTCTGGCGAACACCGCGGGCGACAGGTGGTTCTCCGTCTCCTTTGTCATCAACCATCAGCAGACGGAGCAGCTTGTTGCGACGGAATCCCTGCGGGCAATTGGCGCGGCGGACGTGATCGCGTTTCCGATCACGCAGCACTTTGGCGAGCCGCCGGAACTCCCACTTCGCTGACGACGGAGCGTGACCATGCCCATGCTGGCCGTTCACATGAGCATTGTCCAGGAGGTCGTTGACGCGCTGGGAGTCTCTGAGATCCGGGAACAGGTTGGGGCGGCGCTGCTCGGCTCCACCGCCCCGGACCGGCGTGTGATGACTCGGGAGCCGCGTGAGGAGACGCACTATTTCCATCTGACCACGGGCAAAATGGAGGACGGCTTTCGCGGCATGAAACGAGCCATACCGGACATGGTTTCCCGGGCGCCCGGGGATGATTGGGCGCTGACGGCGTTCCTGATTGGGTACGCAAGCCATCTGGCCGCCGATGAGGCGTGGATTGTCAATGTGTATCGGCCATACTTTGAGGACGTGAACTATTTGGGAAGTGAACCAACGCGGAATATCCTGGACCGCGCTCTGCAGTATGAACTGGAGCTCGACGTGCGCGGGGAGCCTGATCAACTGATGACCTGGCAGAGGCACGTTGCGGCGTTTAATGGGGCGGTGGAGGCGGTGCCTGACACGTTCATCGCCTGGAATGTACTGCGGCAATGGACGGACTTTGTCGCTGACCGCGTGCTGACGCTGCCCCGCAGCTGGGCG
>JAAXGS010000173.1 GCA_012271225.1 Dehalococcoidia bacterium
CTAGAGCGCGCCCCTCTCCTTCCGTTTCGGTTAAGAAAACGACCCCGCGCGCGGATGAGCGGATAAATAAAAGGAACGGGCCGCGCGCGCTCAGAAAAACCCCGCCGCGCCCGGCGCTATCCCCGGTATCAAGAGATGAGCAGGAATGGATGAGCGGGACTGAACAGGCGCGCGCGCGGACTCTCTCCGTTTCTCGTGAATGAAATGAATGAGTCGGAGCCGCCGCGCCGCCGCTCATAAAAAAACCCCCGGCGCGCCCCGCTCAAAAAGCGTTGACAGCCTTGTTGGGCGATGGTATTGTGGCAACCAGAAGCCGTCATCGATCCGTTTTGGAGAGATTGACGGCGGGAAACTTTACGGCGATACTCTATTCGCAGCGGGGCTGCAGAGGAGGGGACATGGAACGGAACGCGCATCCTTCCGGAACACGATCTGAACGCCCGCGTTCGGAAACCCCAATGGACCGTGAGCCCTCACGGTCTTTGTCGTCTCTCAGGCGTCTTTTCTCTCCGCCGCAACCGCCATCGCGCAACCGCGCCCCACAGGAACGCGCATCGGAAACAACGCCAGAGTCGCGTGGAGCAACATCAGCATCGACAGCAGGGCTGCAGACGGGAGGAACCATGAATCGGCAGACCACTCTCTCCTCAGGGCATCGGGATCATCGCGCTGCCGGACACACGCGCCGGGCGGCGCGCTCGCCCCGCTTCGCCGGCCCCCTGGCCAGCATGACCACCGCCCTGATCGTCAGCCTGCTGCTCATCGCCGTTCTGGCCCTTGGGCCCGGCGCCGCCGCCGCAAAACAACTCGGCGGCGGATCGGACGGCGCGGCCAACGGCCCAGGCTCCGTTCAGTCAGAGAGCCTCATGTCCGTCATCTCCAACCCCCTCCCCGCGTCCGGCCCCATCGTCACAGAGCAGTCCCCGGGCTCGATCACGCTGAGATACTCGCCGACATTTGGCGTACTCCAGGTCGGCACGACCGTGCGCGCCATCCTCGTGGATGACGACGATCCGCTCGAGGACCGGACATATGAGTGGTTCAGAGTCTCCGGTGGAGTATCCACCTCCATTACCTCCGGCGCCGTCACAGGCGAGGTCAGCTATACGGCGACGACTGCTGACATCGGGTACTACCTCCGCGTCGCGTTCCGCTATCGGGACTCCAGCGGCCCGAATCAGTTCGTCAGCAGGACCACTCCCTACATCGTCTACGATCCCACGGTTCAGACGCCCGGCGTCATTTCTGTGCGCACCACAGACCTGCGGGTCGGCACGGTCCTGCATGCGGGTCTCGATGACGTCAACAACCCCGACTACGACACCCTGACGTGGCAGTGGCAGCGGCCAGGCGCAACACCCAGCTCATGGGTCGACATCACGATGGGCGTGACCACCATTGAGGATGCCCCCCACATCAGCGTGTACACCGTGGCGCCGGCTGACGTGGGAGGCCCTATCCGCGTCATCGCGTCGTATGACGACTCCCTCGACACCGGGCAGACCGTTACTAGAGTCACGAACGATGTTCTGAACAGCGCGCCGCGGTTTGATGAGCACGTGGCGTCGGCCAGAGAGTACCTCATCCGCCGCGTGGCGGAGAATTCCCCCGGGGACACGAATGTCGGCGCTCCGTTCTCGGCCACGGATCCGGACGATCCGGACGGAGATGACCTTCGGTACTTCCTAACGTGGGCGAGCCCGGGTGGTCACACCAACTTCAATATCGACAACAACGGCCAGTTGACCGTGAAAACCGGCGTCACGCTGAACTATGAAGGAACGCGGCGATTTGGGATGGTTGTGTATGTCCACGACGGCAAGGACGCGAATAACAACTCGGACACAAGCGGAGACGACTTCAGGTACGTGTATGTGGACCTGATCGACTCGCCGGTCTTTGACCATGGCGATAATGAGTCCCTCACCGTTGGGGTGCTGACGGGCACAGCGGGCGGAACCGACTTCGGGAAGCCGGTCTCGGCCACTGATCCCGCCGGAGGCGCCGTCACGTACACCCTGGGCGGAACGGACATGACGTCCTTCGCCATTGATTCGTCATCGGGCCAGCTCTCGCTGGCATCCGCCCACAGTCCCAATATCAATACAAAGTCGTCCTATGACATCACTGTCACGGCGACCGACGCCAGCAGCGATACAAACACGATTGCCGTGACGGTTGAGGTGTATCACACCTGCCCGTCGGCCGGCGCGGTTTTCTGCAGCAATCTGAGAACGGCCGAGGGTGACCCAAACGTCTCGTACATCGAGGGCACGAGTGGCTCGCTGACCCCCACCCAGACATTTGCTCTGAATGACACGACGTACACCATTACGACGCTGCGTCAGCGCGTCATCAGACTCCCCGGCCAGCCTGTCAGCTCAGGCGCGCCGAAGCCCATTGAGGTGGTTATAGACGGCTTTGAGGATCTTCCCGCGCTTGCGCCGGGCGAGTCGTTCCCCAAGGAAATCGCCGCGGACGAAATCGCCGCGGGAGGCCTCCTGGCGGACTTCGTTGGGGTGACGATGAGACGGCAAACAGGCGGGTACGGCGATGGGCTGTTTGCCATGAACCAGGTGGCGAACATCGCCCAGACCAGCGCCACTGCAGTGCGGTTCTCCTGGACGGACCGGTTCCAGTGGCCGGCTTCGTCAACCCATAAGATCAGCCTGTACACCACGCCGCTCATCATCGCCTCGAATCCCCTCAACCTCTATGTGCGAGAAGGCAGCGTCTATGCGCGATACGAGCTCAACGACATGGGCCATGAGGAGCGAGTAGACAGCCCCGGCGATCTGACGACGTTCTACGCCAGCTTCGGTGACCCCAACTGGTCGCTGAGCGGCACGGACGCCGACAAGTTTGGCATCAATGAGATGGGCGTGCTGTCGCTCAACGAGGGCCTCACGCTGGACGCGGACGACCCGGCCGCGCAGGACGAGTACTCCTTCGACGTCACCGCGGCGAACGGCATTGGCGGCAGCGACACGGTGGCCGTCACCCTGCACGTCGTCGCCGCGGATGAGCCGGGCGTCGTGACCTTTGATCCGCAGTACGTGGCCCTGGACCAGCAGGTCACCGCCACCCTCGATGACCCGGACGGCACACCCCAGAACGTTGGGTGGCAGTGGGAACACTCGACCGACTTTGACATCGATGCCTGGCTGGCCGACCCGCGTAACAACCAGGGCACGTGGGAAGACATCATGGGCGCGACGAGCGCGGCCTATACGCCCGTCGCCGCCGACAACATCGCCAACGGCGACTTCCTGATCGCCCGCGTTGAGTACGAGGATGACTACAACACGAGCACGGTCACCTCAACGAGCGTTACGGACGTGACGGCAACCACCGCGCGCGGCGACACGCAATACCAGAGAAACACCTCCACCACTCCGGTCACGAAGGCGACGGCTGAGGGCGGAGAGATCCTGTATCCCGGAAGCGGAACCACCCCGCTGTATGAGACGCAGATGTGGCCCCCCACGCCGTACCTGACCGCGATTGTGGGCCTGGACAACGTGTGGGCGACGAGAATAGTTGGCAGTTTCGGCTGCTACCCTGTGACAGACCCGGACTTCCCTGAGACTTGGATGAATAACCTCGCGCACCTGGTGGGGCTGTACTCCGACAGCAGTTGCGGCACCCCCTATCCCAGACAGGCGCAGGCGGAGGGATACGACGCGGAGGAGCGGTACAACCACCACGGAATCAAGGTCACCGCGTACCCGGGCGCCTACCGCCATAACCCGGACGGCAGCCCCATCTACGTCCCGCAGCGGGCCGCGGCGGACCAGACGAATATCCGCACGGACCCCCTGCCGTACACCGAGACCGCCAACGCTGACGCCGGACAGACCACGCTGGTCGTGAAGCAGTCATCGAGGCTGGCGGACGACGGCACCGGGAACGTGGAGAGCGCGAACGTCTGCGAGTACGTCTCAACCGAGCCTCTGGCCGGCCACGGCGACAGTGTCCGCACGTTCTACGTCAGGACGGATTTCTGCGACGCCATCGACGGCTACAAGACGCTGGTGTTTGAGACGGAGACCGTCGTGACGAGCAGCACGGAGACCCGGACCAAGACACTCCGCACCATCCTGCGGAACCCGATTGGCGCGATGCAGCCCCCGGATCCCGGGATGGAGCCGTTCTTCACGGACGACAGCACAACCCGCGCCGTGGCGGAGAACACGCCGCCCGGCGAGGACATCGGCACTCCCGTCACCGCGGAGAACCCCGCAAACGCTACCCTCACGTATGCGCTGCTCTCACCCGGCTCGAGGATCTTCGACATCGATTCCTCCACCGGTCAGCTCAGGACCCGCGCGGCCCTGAACTATGAGACCCGCATCGTGTACAACGTGGTCGTCACGGTCACCGATAACAACCCGGATGACTCTGCCGATGACAGCATCACCGTGGTCATCAGCGTCACGGACGTGTCAGAGGCCGATAGCCCCGGAACGGTCACGCTCTCCACGGGGCAGCCGCAGGTTGGAGAGGAGATCACCGCCAGCCTGCTTGATCGGGACGGCGGCATCGAGAACCTGGAATGGCACTGGGAGAGTTCCGCGGACGGCTCCACGGCATGGACGGATGTCAGCGGCGCGACGGACGCGTCCTACGAGCCGGTGTCCGATGACGCGGGCAACTTCCTGCGGGCCGTCGCGGACTACGATGACTCGCACGGAGACACCAAGAGCGCGGTTACCCAGACGGCAGCCGGCGTGAACACGCCGCCGACGTTCACGGGAGCGCCGTTCACGCGCTCCGTGGATGAGAACACCGCATCCGGCCAGAACGTGGCCGCGGCTGTGGCCGCGACGGACGCGGACAGCGACACGCTGACCTACAGCCTGGGCGGGGATGACGAGCGGCACTTTAACCTGGACAGCGCCACAGGGCAGATCACCACGCGCCTGGCGCTGAACTTCGAGGAGAGAGAGTCCTACAGCGTCACCGTCACCGCCTCAGACGGCAACGGCGGCTCCGCCACGGCCGCGGTGACCGTCGACGTGGGCGACGTTGAGGAGCCGCCGGGCAGGATAGACAGACTGTTCGTCCACGTGACAAGCAGCACCTCCCTGCGCGTGTCCTGGACGCCGCCGGAGAACACCGGCCCGGCGCTCGACAACCAGTCCCGCCGGTTCCGGGTGACAGGCGGGGGCGCGTGGGACGAGTCGTCAATCGGCCGATCAGCCACGAGCAACACGATCAGCGGCCTGCAGACGGGCGTGGAATACGAAGTGCAAATCCGTGCAGAAAGTGATGAGGGCAACGGACCGTGGTCGGACAGCGTGTACGGAACGCCCGTGCCCGGTCCGCTGACGGACATCCTGGACGTCGTCACCAACCCGCAGTTCCCGCACTTCAAGGACAGCCTGTCCGTGCAGGTGGAGTACGAGGTGGAGTTCACCGTTGTCGGCAAGTCCGGCGTCACGGCGCAGGACGTCACGGTGACCGTGAACTCAACTGACCTGGACTCCGTGTGGGTGGTGGACCCGGCCAGCAACGACGACGCGGATGAGCGGCGTGAGGCGGTTGTCACCCTGGAGGCGGAGTTGGCCGCGCTGGAGGCGGACCTGGCCGCGCTTGATCCCGCGTCCGGAACCTACGCTGAGGACAGGTCAGCTCTCCTGTCACAGATTGGCGAAAAGACCAATGACCTTGACAGGGCCAGAGCCAGGCACTTCAGCAGCGTCGGCAAGCTGGACTTCACGGTGGCCAACTTCACCACCGCGCAGACCGTGACGCTCCGGGGAGACCTGGCGAACGGCCCGCAGAGCATCATCCTGGAGGCGGAGGGCTATGAGCCCTACACCATCCCGGTGCGGGTGGACCCGTTCGGCATCATCACGGATCAGTCCGCGTTCTACAGCTGCGCCGTGGGGCCGTACGACTTCGCCATCGCGCTGCGCGCCATGGATGAGCACCTGATGCACGCGGAGCACCGGGCGGTGACCGCGCAGGCGCAGGGCCTGACCACGGGCGACGCGGCGGCCGGCATGCTGAGCCTCCTGCGGCGTCACTACGACGATGAGGTGAAGCCGGCGATGAACGCGGCGAGCATCGCGGAGCACGACGCTCTGAACAGCATCCGCGCCGCGCATGACGACGCGTACGATGAGGTGCTGGAGTCCGTGGAGGCCTTCGGGACCTATCAGCAGGCGCTGGATGACCTGCAGGACCTGAAGGACGCGTTCGCCGCCGGCGGAGCGTTGACGACGGACCGCTTCCTCGAGGACGGAACGACGCTGCCGGTCGGAACCGCGTTGACGGATGTCCTGATCGCCATTCAGGCGGACATCGCCACGCTGGAGGCGGAACTGGCCG
>JAAXGS010000174.1 GCA_012271225.1 Dehalococcoidia bacterium
ATTGACGTTGGTGACGGTCACCTCTATGGCTAGCGCCGCAGACAGGTTGCCGTCAGAAGCCGTTACGGTGATCTCATAGACTCCGTCCTTGTTGGCATCGTGGGGAGCCTCATAGTCCGGCGGCGTATCGAACGTCAACGCGCCATCGGAACTGATACTGAAACGGGCCGCGTCCGTGCCGCCCACACTCCACGTGATCGTGTCACCCTCGGGGTCAGTGGCCGTATACGTCGCAACGGCGCCTGCTCCGTTCTCCGCATAGTCCACATCTGCAGGGCCAGTAATCGCCCCAGGTTCATTGACGTTGGTGACGGTCACCTCTATGGCTAGCGCCGCAGACAGGTTGCCGTCAGAAGCCGTTACGGTAACCTCATAAGTCCCGTCCTTGTTGGCATCGCGTGGAGCCTCATAGTCCGGTGGCGCGTCGAACGTCAGCGCGCCATCGGAACTGATACTGAAACGCGCTGCGTCTGTGCCGCTCACACTCCACGTGATTGCATCGCCCTCAGGGTCTGTGGCCGTATACGTCGCAACCGCGCCTGTGGAGTTCTCCGCGTAGTCCACTGTTATAGGGCCGGTGATCGTTCCGGATTCATTGACATCCGTGACAGTTATCTCTACGTCCAAGGACGCAGACAGATTGCCGTCAGAGGCCGTCACAGTGACCTCATACACCCGGTCCTTGTTGGCATCACCTGGGGCCTCATAGTCCGGCGGCGCGTCAAACGTCAGTGCGCCACTCGAGTCGATACTGAAACGAGCTGCGTCAGTGCCGCTTACACTCCATGTGATTGCGTCACCCTCGGGGTCGGTGGCTGTGTACGTCGCAACGATGCCGGTGGAGTTCTCCGCGTAGTCAACATCACTGGGGCCGCTGAGTGTTGGCGCGGAGTTTGACGCGACCGCGCTAACGATCACGCTGACGCTGTCGGACAGACCGCCGTCATCCGTCGCCGTCACAGTAAGGTTGTACGTCGATTTCTCCGCCTCGCCAGGCAGCTTCTCCACCGCAACCGTGATCTGGCCTGTACTGACATCTATCGAGAAGAACGTATCGTCCGCGCCGGACAGGGTGTAGGAGAGCACGTCGCCGTCGCTGTCCGCAGCGGTCACCGGATCGCCCACGTCGGTTCCCTTCGGCGCCTCTTCCGCAACGGTTCGTGACAGGGTTTCCGCCGCAAACTCCGGCGCGGTGTTCGTGGTCACTGCCTCGCTGGTGGCGGTTGCGGAGGCTGTTGTGTTGAAGTCGTCCGCATACGTGACAGTCGCGCGAAGCAGATACCCCAGGTCGTCCTCCACCGGTGTGTACGTGGAGGACGTCGCGCCGCTTATCTGCAGGAACTCGTCATCCTCGCTCTTTGCTCGATACCATCTCCATCGAATGCGCCCCGTCACACCATCGTCGTCATGGACATTGGCGGCAAAGGGCGCATTCACGGATGGGCGGGGCAACCCGAAGGTGACGAGCCCGGGATCATCCGCATTCGTCAGCGTCACCGTGACGGAGAGCGAGTCCTGCAGGCCGCCCGCATCGGTCACCGTTGCGCTGAAGCTGTAGACTGCCTTGTCCTCATAGTCCAGAGCGGCGCCGGGACGCACACGAATCTGGCCATCCGTATCGTCGATGCGGAACTCTGCCGCATCTGCGCCGGTAAGCGAATACCTCCACGTATCGCCCTCATCGGGGTCGGTGACGGACAGGGCGTGCCCCACACCGCGATTCGCCGGCGCGTTCTCCGTCACCGTGAATGAAACAGAATCGAGTTCAAACGCAGGCGGCTCATTGACGTCCGTTACCGTGACGATGACCTCAAGCGAGCGCGACTCTGCTCCCGCGCTCGCCGTCACGTCAATTTCATAGCCGTTGTCGCGGTTGCCGTCATTGGGTTTTTCGAAGTTTTTGGCCGCCTTGAACCGCAACGCGCCGGTTGAATCAATGGTGAGCCGCCTCGCGTCCGTGCCCTCCACAGCCCACGTGACGGTGGTCCCGGGCGCGGCTCCCGTTGCGCTGTACGCCGCAACAATATCCGTGCTGTTCTCCGGGAAGCCGACATCCGTGGGGCCGCTGATGTCAAAGGCGCTCAGAGCCTGCTGTGGATGGAGAGCGGCGGCCTGTACGGCGGGAGCGGACGGAGTGCCGGACGCGATTGCGGCCGCAACGACAACAACGAGGCAATACGCAATCAGATGCAGGAAGGCCGGAAGCGTTGCGGCGGAATGCGGCTTCACTCGCGCTCAGTCCGTGCTCGTGCGACTTGCGGCAATCCCGCCATCCGGCCCATATCCCCCAGAAGACACGACAAGCGATCATCAGCGGAGTGGAACCGCGTCCGCCGCGTCGCCTCGTATAATTCCCGATTAAATCTATCACAGGGGCACCTGCGCCGTATATCTGCGCAGCGGCATGTCCGCTCAATGGACACTGCCCGAGTCAAACAACGGTCGGAGAGTAATCACCTGCCGCATGGCTGGAGAAAGAACATCCGTTTGAAAATCCGTATTGGCACATCGTTAACACACGCGAGCCAGACACCCGGCTCAGGAGCCGAAACGAGTACTGTCTTGCCTTATATGGAACTTTTGTTCATGTTTCGAGTACCTGATATTCGAGAGCCCCCTCTCTGTGACGAATCCTGAATAGTCCGATCCCTAGAGCAAAAACCCAATTTTGCTATCATTCGGCATGGTACTCAGTGAAGCCGGGCGCCTGCGGTTCCGCTGTCTTTCAGTGGACCTCGAAATCACGGGCACACGTATCCGCGCCACAGCCGGGGTGCGGTCAGACACCGATGATACATTTGTGGCTCGGTCAGTTGCCCGCGATGGGCTGAATACCGCACTGGCCGGCCTGGATCGGCTTGCCGAAAACGCGGACTTTCTGCTTGGTCACAACCTCATTGAGTTCGATCGCCGTCATATCGAGGCGGCAAACCCAAACCTCAAACTGCTGCGGCTGCCGGCCATAGACACGCTGCGACTCAACCCTCTGGCCTTCCCCCAAAACCCGTACCACAGCCTGGTCAAGCACTATCAGGACGGCCAACTGAAACGCGGGCGTATCAATGACCCGGAACTGGATGCCCGCCTCGCGTTGGATGTCTTTGGCAATCAACTGGAGGCTCTGCGAGGCGCATCGCCCGACCGGCTAACGGCATGGCATTGGCTGACCACGGTCGAGGAAAACAGCGGCGGATTCGATGCGGTCTTCAAATTCCTGCGGGGCGCTGAAAGGCCCAACGACGCAGAGGCGCACGCAGCGATCCGCCGCTTACTGGACGGCATTGCCTGTCGCACGCACGCCCAAGAGGTCATGGCTGACCCGGGGCGGCACGGCTGGCCGCTGGCCTATGCGCTTGCGTGGCTTTCAGTGTCCGGGACCAAGCCCGGCTCCGTCCTGTCTCCGTGGGTGCGCCATCAGTTCCCGAATGCGGGGCTGTTGCTTCAGGGTCTCCGTGACACCGCTTGCGGCGCGCCCGCCTGTGACTGGTGCTCGGAGCGCCATGACCCGCTCAAGGAATTGGAGCAATGGTTTGACTTTCGCGAGTTCAGACCGGATCCGCAGAATGAGGATGGCCAACCCATGCAGGAGGCCATCGTCGAGGCTGCCCTGAAGCGTGAACACGTTCTCGGCATCCTGCCCACCGGCGCCGGCAAGTCGGTCTGCTACCAACTGCCCGCCCTTTCCCGCTACGCCAAAACAGGCGCGCTGACCGTTGTGATTTCGCCGCTGGTGGCCCTGATGGCGGATCAGGTGGCGGGGCTGGAGGCCAGAGGCATCGACTCCTGCGTCACAGTCAACGGCCTGCTCTCCATGCCGGAGCGCGCGGACGCGCTGGATCGAGTGCGGCTGGGAGATGCCAGCATCCTCATCATCTCGCCGGAACAACTCCGCAATCTCACCGTGCGCCGCGTCCTTGAACAGCGGGAGATCGGCGCATGGGTCATGGATGAGGCGCATTGCCTGTCCAAGTGGGGGCATGATTTCCGCCCCGATTACCGCTATGTCGGACGCTTCATACGGGAGCGGGCCGGAAAGGACCCCGTGCCGCCGGTGCTGTGCCTGACCGCGACGGCAAAGCCGGACGTCGTGGCTGAAATCACGGACTACTTTCACAGGGAACTCGGCATCAGGTTGACGGTCTTCAACGGCGGCGCTCAGCGCGGCAATCTGGAATTTGCCATGGTGGAGACCACGACCGGAGAGAAATTCTCGCATATTCACCAAATCATCGGGGCTGATTTGCCGGAGGATGACCGCAGCGGCGCAATCGTCTATTGCGCGACCCAACGGCAAAGCGAACGGCTCGCAGAATTCCTGCGGGCAAAGGAAATGAACGCGAGGCACTTCCACGGCGGCCTGCGTCCGGACACCAAAAAGGAGGTTCAGCGCGCATTCATCAACGGCG